>JBAVYG010000521.1:0-21534 GCA_049698675.1 Terriglobia bacterium | reverse complement strand
TTTAACCGATCCCGTTCCTTCGTGCTCATCACCAGCATCTCCTGTTTGCTCATCCGGCCAGTTTGCCGGTTTTCAACAGGAACTTTCTACTTTGCTGGAATAGGAACTTCTCATATTGCTGCGACACACTAACCCGCCGTCGTTGTCGGTCTTCCTTTCTGGGGATATAATCTGCATTGGTTTTGTGTTTGCAAGTCGGCCTTCTCGCTGTCCTTCCCGATGATGTATCTGATTTACAGCTTCTTGGTAACGCTGGGTGTGCTCCTGACGGCCCCTTACTATGCCTGGAAACGGCGTGACGAACTGGCCGGAAGGCGTTGGCGGGAACGATTCGGACTGTTGCCGGAATCATTCCAGCAGGCGGCGCGGGGGGCTATTTGGATTCACGCCGTATCCGTTGGCGAAACCCTGGCCGTGGTGAGGCTGGCGCGCGAGTTGCAACAGGTATTTTCTGACCGGAAGATCTTTCTGAGTAGTGTCACGCCGGCAGGCCGCTCTGCTGGAGAAAGCCGCCTCCCCTCAGTGGCCGGCCGGCTCTACCTGCCCATGGATTGGCGCGGGGCGGTTGGGGCCGTGTTGAAACGAATTCAGCCGTCTTTACTGGTGATCGTGGAGACCGAGTTATGGCCCAACCTTTTGCGCGCCTCGCACGAGTTTGGAGCGCGGATTATTCTTGTTAACGCGCGGCTTTCGACGCACTCCTTTCGACGTTACCGCCTGGTCCGGCCTCTCATGCGCCGGGTGCTCGAACATGTCGATGTGATCTGCGCTCAGACGGAAGCAGATGCCGAGCGGTTCCGGCGTTTGGGCGCTGCGCCGGAGCGCCTTGTTCTGTCTGGAAACTTGAAGTTCGAGGCGGAGCCGCCTCGGGTCGGCGCCTTCCCTCGCCTCCTGGAGAAAGCTGCGACTATTACGGGGCGCGGCCCTATCATGATTGCGGCGAGCACGATGCCGGGTGAAGAGCCCATGGTCCTCAAGGCCTGGAGTAAAGTCCGGGCTCAATATCCCAAGGCCTTGTTGATCCTCGCCCCGCGGCATCCCGCGCGCTTCGACGAGGTTGCTCAGATTCTGACCAACTCCGGTTGTAGCTACACGCGCCGCACCCATCTGGCATCCCAAGAAGCGGAGGTTTCGAGCCGGGTGGCCGCGCCCGAAGTCCTCTTAGTCGACAGCATCGGAGAATTGGCAGGAATCCTTGAATTGGCGGATGTGGTTTTTGTGGGGGGGAGCTTGGTCCCCACCGGGGGTCACAATATTCTTGAAGCCGCGTACTGGGCGAAGCCCGTGGTTTTTGGCCCGCATATGGAGAACTTCCAGGACATTGCCCGCCTCTTCCTGGAGGCAGATGCATGTGTGCAGGTTCAGGACGCGGAGGAATTGGCCGAATCCGTGCTGAAGTTGTTTGGAGACCGTGTGGCGGGTCACCGACTGGGCAAGCGCGGCAAGCAAGTCTTGGAAAGGCAAACGGGGGCGACGACTCGAGTACTGGAACAGATCCAGCGATTGCTGAATGCGCGCGTCCCCCCGAATAGCAAGGGATAGAGCGCGGCGCAGCGCGGCCGTTGGCTGGAATCAAAACGACACTCCTCCGTGTCCTCCGTGCCTCTCAAGCTCTAACACAGAGGACACGGAGCGTCTCAGTGACCTCTGTGTTAAAGCTCTTTTTAACCACGGAGAACGCAGAGGAATCTTCCCGGCGCAACAACGTACTAGCGACTGGTGGCGAAGAGTGAATCCGTTACTTCAATCCTTATCGGTGGTCTTCCAAGCCGGAGTGGCGCTGCGCCACGTCGCCTATCGTCGCGGGTGGCTCAAAACCCGCCGTTTGAACCGCCCGGTCGTAAGTGTGGGCAACCTGAGCGTGGGCGGAACCGGCAAGACTCCGCTGGTGATCTTGATGGCTGAGACATTGCTTGCAGGCGGGCATCGTCCATGCATCCTCACGCGCGGTTATGGACGGCGTGGAGGAAAGGGGCTCATCGTTCTTGAACCCGGCCCGGATCGTGTTGCCGATCCCAGGGAGGTCGGTGACGAACCTGCCGCGCTCGCCAGAGCACTGCCTAATGTACCCATCATTGTTTCTCCAGACCGGCTGCGCGGGGGGATCATCGGCGAACAACGATTTCAGGCCACCGTGCACCTGCTGGACGACGGATTTCAACACCTCGCCGTTTATCGCGATCTTGATGTTGTTTTGCTCGACATCACGCGCCCGTTGTCCGACCTCGCCCTGCTCCCCGCCGGCCGCTGGCGGGAGCCATTTTCAGCACTGCGGCGGGCTCACTGGGTAATACTCACCCGAACTGAACTGGGGGACGCGGGTGGGTTGCAGGGACGAGTTCAAGCGCTGAACCCACGGGCCCGAATCTTTCGCTGCTCCACGAAGTTTGCCGGCTTGGTGGATGCTCGGAACGGTTTGTCAGAACCCCATGCGAACCTGCTCCACAAGAAAGTCGCGGCTTTCTGTGGAATTGGGAACCCGGCAGCGTTCTTTGCTGACTTGCGGGGTTGGGGATTTTGGGTGGTTGCGGAGAGTGTTTTTCCCGACCACCATGTGTACAGGCGCCATGAGCTGGACAACATTTTCGCCCTTTCGCGGAGTGCGGGTGCGGAGGCCATTCTGACCACCCAGAAGGACGCCATGAACCTGCCGCCAGATTGGAATGCCCCGTGGCCCTTGTTTGCTTGTTGCATTCACCCTGAAATCGAGGAGAAGATGGAATTCGAGCGAGCGTTGCTGGCCGCGGTGGAAGCAGCGCGGAGGGCGAATTGACGAAATACGAAACACGCTCGTGCAATCCGAAAAAGATCATGGTGCGGGCCACGAACTGGATTGGCGACGCCGTGATGTCCCTTCCGGCGATTGAGGCGCTGCACGCGCGCTTCCCAAACTCCGAAATCGTTCTCGTTTCGAAACCCTGGGTCAGCGAAATCTACTTGAACCATCCGGCCGTCAGCCGGCAAATCGTTTATGACGCGGAGGGCGAGCATCGAGGGGCTCGAGGGTTCTGGAAATTAGTCCGCAAACTCCGCTCGGAGCGCTTCGATGCTGCCATTCTTCTTCAGAATGCCTTCCAGGCTGCCTGGATGGCTTGGCGCGCGCGCATTCCCCTCCGTATCGGCTACGCGCGGGATGCGCGCAGTTCGCTGCTGAGCGAGGCTGTCGAGGTTCCGCCACCGGCAGCTTATGGTCATCAAGCTTACTACTACCTGCAATTACTGTTTCGTTCTGGGATAATTGAAAGGCCCAAAACGCTCCAGGAGGTTCGCCTCCACCTTGCGGAATCCGAACAACGGTGGGCCGTGAAGCAGCTTCAAACCGTGGGCCTGGGCGGTCGGCGGTTCTTGGTAGGGGTCAGCCCGGGCGCGTCTTTTGGAGAGGCAAAGCGTTGGTTGCCGGACCGTTACGCCAGCCTGGCCGACCGCCTGATTGATGCCCTGGGCGCGGATGTGGTAATCTTCGGCTCCCCGGCCGAGAGGCTCTTGGCTGAGGCCGTGGCGCGGGCAATGAAACATACACCTGTGCTTGTAGCGGGGGAAACCACGCTGCGAGAGTTCATGGCGTTGATGGCGAAATGCCACTTGGTCATCACGAACGACTCCGGGCCGATGCACGTGGCAGCAGCGCTGGGCTTGACGCTTCTGGCCATCTTCGGTTCCACAGACGAGCGTGCCACCGGACCTGTGGGTCTTCGGGCGCGCATCATCAAGCATCCCGTGGAGTGCAGCCCCTGCGGCCTCCGTGAATGCCCGATTGATTTCCGATGTATGAACGGTATTTCCGTGGACGACGTTTACATGGCAGCTCTGGAGTCGGTAAAAAAATGGGGAATCACCCCCTAACAGGATGCCAAAAAACCCTTCTGAACGCTGTCATTCCGAGCGAAGCGAGGAATCTCGCTCTGGAAACGAGGGACTTGCGAGATTCCTCGTCGTCCCGCAAAGCGGGACTCCTCGGAATGACAGGCTGAACGGGTTTTTCGGCATCCTGCTAAGTCTTAGTTATGAAGATCACCGCTCAAGATCGCGCAACTCTGCTGTCGATCATGGAAAGATTTCCCCGCCAGCGTGTCCTCCTGCTGGGTGACTTGGTGGCAGACGAATACGTTTATGGGGAAATCGCTCGGGTCTCCCGTGAGGCCCCAGTCCTGATTTTGAAACAGCGCGAGAAGCAGGTAGCGCCGGGCGGCGGAGCTAACGCCGCCAATAACTTGGCCGACCTTGGCGCCCAGGTTATTCCGGTGGGCGTAGTGGGTGAGGACGAGACGGGCGAGGCGCTACTCCGTTATTTCCAAGAGAAGAGTGTTTCCACGCGATACGTGGTCCGGCTGGGTGGTTACCTGACCCCAACGAAATCGCGCATCCTGGGAGGGCTTAGCCACTGGCAACGGCAGCAGATCGTTCGCATCGATCGTGAACCTGCTCAATTATTGGCCAGAGAAGTTCGAAGACGGTTATCCCGCAGTGTCGTTCCTCTGCTGCGCACCTCTTCTGCCCTTCTGGTGTCCGACTATGGCTACGGCTCGACGGACGCGCGCGAGGTGGAATTCATCAGCCACCGAAGAGGAAGTGCTCGACTGCCGATTACGGTTGACTCCCGCTATAACCTGCTGACGTATAAGAACATCACCACAGCAACACCCAATGAGCCGGAAGTCGAGGCGGCTTTCGGGGAGACTATCGGCAATGACCTTGCACGGCTTCATTCCCTGGGGAGAAAACTGATGCGCCGCCAAGGTCTTCAGGCGCTCCTGGTCACCAGAGGGCGCGACGGCATGGTGCTTTTTGAGCCGCGCCGGGAACCCCGTCATTTACCCATCTTTGGTTCTGACCAGGCGGTGGATGTGACCGGGGCGGGAGACACCGTAATTGCCGCCTACACGCTGGCGCTAGGGGCGGGCGCAAGCTTCCTGCATGCGGCCATGATCGCGAACTGCGCCGGCGGTCTGGTGGTTATGAAACGCGGTACGGCTTCCGTCACCGGCAGCGAGATAATGGAAGCCGTTCGAAACGCATGAGCGCCCAAATCGTAGCGCGAGAAGGAACCGCTGAACTCGGTGTTCAGTTGCGCCGAGCGGGCCGCCGTGTCTCTTTCGCCAACGGCTGTTTTGATCTTTTGCACGCCGGGCACGTGCGCTATCTACAGGCTGCCAAGCAACAAGGGGACGTGCTCGTGGTGGGGATTAACAGCGACCGATCGGTCTCGGCTCTCAAGGGCCCCGGAAGGCCGCTGCTCCCCGCTGAAGCGCGGGCAGAACTGGTCGCCGCGCTCGAGCCGGTCGATTACGTTATCATCTTCGAGGAACTCACTGCGGAGGCTATGCTGCGCGAGCTTCGCCCCGATGTGCATTGCAAGGGTCCCGACTACACGACTGAGACGGTTCCCGAGAGGGCCCTGGCGGAAAGCCTGGGGATTGCCGTGGCGATCGTCGGCGACCCCAAAGACCACTCGACCCGTAACTTGCTGGAGGAGATCGCCCGGCGGTATCGAAAAGACTGACTTCCGGCCATGCGTTTAACCGGATGCTGAAAAAAGTGTTTGGCTATTGTCATTCCGAGCCCTTCACTGTCATTCCGAGCGAAGCGAGGAATCTCGCTCTGGACACAAAGGACTTGCGAGATTCCTCGTCGTCCCGATCAGATCGGGACTCCTCGGAATGACACGCTAGACGGGTTTTTCAGCATCCTGTCGGGGGGATTCTGACTTGTTGGAACCCGTTGGGGAGCAACCCGGTTCTCGACTCCGTTTTCTGGTGATTCGCCTGAGTTCCATCGGCGATATCGTGCATGCCCTTCCCGCGGTGGCGGCGCTGGGGCAATCTTTTCCGAAAGCTGAAATCCATTGGGTCATCGAAAATCGCTATGCTTCCCTTTTGGCGGGAAACCCTTACGTGCACCGCATAATTCCGCTCGATACGCTCAGTTGGCGTGGAAGTCTTCCTCCGGCTTCAATTGTAAAGGAGACGGTGAAAACCTTTATGGGGATTCGGAGGGTCGCTTACGAAGCAGTCGTGGATTTTCAGGGCCTCTGGAAGTCGGCCATGATCGCGCTTTTGAGTGGCGTGAAAGAGAGAGTGGGCTTGGCTGAGCACTGGCTGGTCGAACCGAGCGCGGCGGTTCTCTACACAGAACGGGTTTCAGCGGCGGGACGGCAACACGTGGTCGAAGAGAGCCTCGCCCTGGTCGAATATCTGGGGGCGCGCGCTGGCCCCTGGCAGTTCCCCTTGCCGCACACTCCCGAGGCCGACCAGTATGTTGACGGCCAACTCGCTCGCCTCGAGGCGCGGGACTTCATGCTCGTTAATCCTGGAGGGGGCTGGAAGGCTAAGCGCTGGGCGCCCGAGAACTACGCATTGCTTCTCCGCCATCTCGAGTCGCGGTTTTCCGGCAAGATTCTGCTCACCGGGTCGCCAGGCGAAAACGAACTGATTTCAGGAATTCTGGACGGGGCGGGAACAAAGCGAGCCTCTTATTTTCCATCCAGCGTCGTGCAATTCATTGCGCTGGCGCGGCGGGCGAAATTGTTCCTGGGAGGTGACACAGGACCATTACATCTGGCGGCAGCAGTGGGAACACCGCTGGTAGCCATTCACGGACCCACTGACCCGGCGCGAAATGGGCCTTTCAACAAGGCAGACATCGCCCTCTATAATCATGCTCCTGTTAATCACACACGCCGGGATTCGAACGCCGCTTACATCGAGGGTATTTCGGTCGAGTCCGTGCAAGCGGCCATCGAAGCACGCCTCGCGAGGGTCAATGCCTAAGGACTACGCCACTTGGGCCTGCCGATGGCGCGTACCGTTGGGGTTTGCCCTTGCCGCTGCCTACCTGATCCTTGCGCAGCCGTCCGTGGTGCTGCTGCTTTCCGGCGCGGCAATCATGCTAGCCGGTCTCCTGCTGCGGGCATGGTCGGCAGGTTACCTTGCCAAGAACCAGCGGCTCGCCACAGGCGGCCCGTATTCCTACACACGCAATCCCCTTTACCTTGGAAGTGCGGTGATGGGGCTGGGGGGCGCGGTGGCCGGCCGCTCGTGGATCATGAGTGTAGTTTTCGCAACCTTCTTCGTCTTGGTGTACTGGCCGGTGATGAAGCGCGAAGCGCAATTCCTGCGACGGGAGTTCCCGGAGGCTTTTGAGCCGTACGCGAAGCGAGTCCCGCTCTTCTTCCCCAAGTTGCCCCGGATTCCCGCTGGCCGTGAGAAGTTTCAGTGGCCGCTTTACCTCAAGAACCGTGAGTACGAGGCGGCGATGGGATATGTGTCGGCGATCGTTTTTCTGGCATTAAAGATGTGGTTGCGATAAATTTGAGCGGGTTACTTTTGCCCGGCCATGAGCGTCCAACTTAAGAGCGTGCGCTATTCCCTACTCAAAGTCGGAGGGTTGACGCTTGCCGTTTTGGCGCTGGCGAATCCCCTCCATCCGGCCCCTCAAGAAAAAGCCTTGCCTTTCGAGCCGGGAGAACGCTTGAACTATGACGTTACCTGGTCTATCTTCCCAGCCGGCACGGTCTCGGCAACTTTGGGGAGCGGAGGTCAAAAATCAAAGGACAATTACACTGTCACCACCACCGCCCAGTCTCAAGGTTTTGTCTCCCTCCTTTTTAGCGTCCAGAACGAATTCCGCTCTTTCTTTAATCCCCGGACCTTGTGCTCCGAACGAATTTCAAAAAAGATCAACGAAGGGCGGCGGCACAAGGAAACCGAGATCGTCTTTGATTCCCAGCGAAAGCGGGCGATTCTTGAGGAACGCGACTTGACCAAACCCAACGAACCTCTCAAGCACGCGGAGAACGAAATTCCGGACTGTGTCGAAGATGTGGTAACGGCCTTTTATTATCTGCGTAGGCAGGATTTCCAAATCGGCAAGCCCCTTCACCTGCCGGTTAACGACGGCTCGAAGACCTACGATGTGACTCTTGATGTTCAGGCGCGTGAAGGCATTCAAACCCCCCTTGGGAACCGCTCTGCCATCCGCGTGGAGCCTAAAGTCTTCAGCGGCTTGTTCAAAAGGAAGGGACGGATGCTGGTCTGGTTTAGCGACGACGATCAACATCTGCCTTTGCGCATCAAATTCATTATTGCCGTCGGGAATATTACCGCCACTCTGAAGTCCGTTACCCGCGTCGCAGAAAAGCCTTCCCCAGAAAAGCAGTAAGGCGTCGTGCAAACCTCGCCGCTCAGACCATTCGGTATTTTTCAGCCAGTAAGCGCTTGAACTTGGGCTGGTAGATGATGTCGTAGACCTGCGCTTTGTCCGGGAAAAGGTTGAGGGCGAAGCGGCGGGTTTGGGCAACGAGTTCCGAGGCCTCCTCCACGGGAATGTCGGTTTGAGCAACCACGTTCAGGACCAGGTCCACGACGATTTGCAGGCGCCTTACCTTTCGGTTTTCCTCGAGGATTTCCCCTTTGCTGGCCACGGCGGTGGCCTCCTCTCTCCCGCGAGTTGAACACAACTCGCCCTGCTCGAGACAATTCTAGTATAAGCTAATAGGGGCTGGCGAGTGCGGATTGCGTATGCCGCAGGTGAGTTCAGGACTACAAGCGGAGACCATGGCGACTGAGATTACGGCGGAAAGAAAGACCCTGCCCCCTGGGCGCTGGGGGCGAGTGCGTGAGGTGCTCCGCGACTCGCTGGTGAACTTCTTGCGCGAGAATTCCCTAACGGTCTCAGCCTCCATCGCCTACTACAGTCTGCTCGCCCTCTTCCCCTTGCTGCTCCTTCTTCTGGAAGTGAGCGGATTATTTATCCGCCGCTATGAGCTCTACGGCCGGCTGGCCCTGGTCTTGGGACACTACCTGCCCGTCAGGGAAGATTTCATCATGAGGGAATTGGTCGGCGTTTCGCGAGCTTATGGGAGGGTCAGTATCCTGTCAATCCTACTTCTGTTATGGAGCTCTTCCGGCGTCTTTCTTCCCATCGAGCGGGCCCTGAACCGGGCGTGGGAGGTGGAGAAGCAGCGAAATTGGTGGCGACGACGGCTTCTCGCCCTGGAGATGGCGGGGGTTTTCGGCTTCCTCGCCATGTTCTCGACGCTCCTCGTGGGAACGCGCAGGTACACTCACCCCTGGCTCAGGACCTGGGTGGCAAGCTCTGTGCTCCCCTTCGTGGAATTCTCCTATCGCGCCCTCTTCGTGGCCGCCACTTTCGGCATTACGCTCTGCATGTTCTTGGTCCTGTTTGAGCGGCTGCCCAACCGCCCTATGAGTTATCGCCAGGCTTTTCCCGGGGCATTGCTGACGGCTCTTTTGTGGGCAGCGGCGCGTTCGCTGTTTACTCATCTCCTTCCTTTTCTCAATTACCGCCAGATTTATGGCTCGATCGGGGTGGTGGTGGCCCTGATGACCTGGGTCTACATTTCCTCGGCCATCATGCTTTTTGGCGCCCAAGTGTCCCGCTCGCTCTATCGGACATGGAGAGTCAAGGCGCCCGCTGTAGAGGCTCCGGCTGAGGGCGTGGTTGAATCTGCGGGCGAGGCGCCGTAGCAGCGGACCCCCAAAGAACGGTCCCTCATCTGCACCGTCGTCGCTCCATCAACGTCCGAACGGAAAACCCGAATCCCCCGCGCGCGCAAGCGCTCCAGAGTTTCCGGGCTGGGCAGGTTTCCAAAGCCGCCTGCGCCTCCCGTGACGATGGCCACGCGCGGGTTAACCCGGGCGAGGAATTCCGTACTGGTGGATGAATTCGAACCGTGGTGGGCCACTTTCAGAACTTGACTCTCCAAGGGTTCTCCGGAAGCCAGCAGTGCTTGCTCGACTTCGGTGCTGATGTCGCCCGGCAGAAGCACGCTCGCTCCCTGGTAGCTGAGGCGGAGAACCAGCGAATCATCATTGGAAGGAAAACCAGACAGGCGCCACGACCGCGGGGGCCACAACGAGCGAACGATGGCACCACCACGCTCCAGCTCGTCTCCCGCCGCCAACGTCCGCTCAGCAACGCCCTTTTGCCTTACCCTCTCCAGCAAACCCGAGTAGGCGGGGGTAGCAGAATTGGCTGCGTGCCAGAACTCGCCGATCGGGAAGTTTCGGACGACCGCAATAAGGCCTCCGAGATGGTCCTCGTGGGGATGAGAAAGCACGACGATATCAATCCTCTTGACCCCCCGCGACCACAAGTACGGCGACACGATATCTTCTCCCGGGTCCCAGAGCCGGCCTTGAAACGCGCCTTCGCTCGTGCTGCGGTTGCGGGTTCCTGCCGCATCAACCAGCATCGTGGTTTTGTCAGGAAGCACCAGAAAGAGTGCATCACCCTGGCCGCAATCAAGCGCTGTGATCTCTAAGATCTCGGACGGAAGTCGCGGGGAGAAAGGGTGAATGGCGACCAGCGCCGTCATCAGTCCAAAAGCCGCCAGCGATAGCCGAAAGGTCCAAGCGTGCCTGCCCAGTGCCACAGCGGCTACGAGTATGGAAAGCACAAACCCGCAGCCGACCCACAACGGCGGGTTCGGCACTCGGAACGAAAGCCAGGCCGGCAAACGTGGTAGATCCGTCAAGGCAAATAGCCCTGCCATGACGACGGCCAGCGCCTTCGCCGGCCAGGCAGCCAGCGCGGGAACCAGAGCGCCCAGTAACACGGTCGGAACAGCAAGCGCCAGGAGCATGGTCATTAAGGGGAGGGCCAGAGCATTAAGGATGATTCCCGCCAAGGCCACTCGGTGAAAAGTCGCTGCCATGGGCAGCACCAGGCCGACCTGGAGGACGGTGGAGAAGAGCAGGATGTTGGCCGTCCAGAGCGTGAGCCTCGTTGGCCCTGTCACGACGGCGCTTGCCAACGCGCCATGCCGCTCCAGAAATCGCAACCGCGTTCTTAACCCTGTGATCAGTGCGCGCAGGTCCAGCCGGAATTGCGCCTGCTGGGGAGCCAGTTGGGCATCCAGGGTCCTTTCGTCCAGATTACGTAAAGCGCGCCGATAGGGCTCCGTTGTACGTGCGAGGATGGGCGCCACCAGACCGGCAATGAGCAGCGCCGCTGAAAAGGAAAGTTGAAATCCGGATTCGTATAGCCAAGCTGGACGAGCGAGCAGCAGGATGAGTGCCGCCAGCCCGATAGCGTTCAACGTGGAATGACCGCGGTAAAGCAGCCGGGCCAGCAAGTAAAGCGAAATCATCAGGGTGGCGCGCAACGTGGGCGCCCGCTGCTCAACCAAAACGGAATAGAACAGGAGAAGCACAAGGACGATTAAGCGCCTTGACGGTTCGCCGAGCGGAAGCAAGCGCAGCAGCCAACTTGCCAGCAACACCAGCAGGCCAACGTGAAGGCCGGCGATCACCAGCAGATGATAAAGCCCCGTTTTGCGGAAATTCTCGATGGTTTCGGAGTCCAGCGCAGACCGGTCGCCGAGCAATACCGCCTTGAGCACCGTGCCACACCGCCCCTGCGCAGACCAGCGTGGGTAAAGATTGTCTATAGATCGTAGCAACCGGTTCCGAATCTGCTCAACCAGTGTCCAAATCCCTGGGTGGCGTGAGCGGGGCAGCTTTTCAACCAGGAGGGGATTCTTGATAGTGCCAACCCAATAGATGTCCTCGGTTGATTCCATCCATCGGCGAAAATCGAAGCTGCCGGGATTCTGATAAGTCCGCGGCTTTCGCAGGCGCACCAAAACTCGGATGACGTCACCGTACTGAAGACGCAATGAGTCCAGGAGCGCTGAAATCTCCGGATTCTCGGACGCCTGAAGGCGCAGCCGCACTTTTCCAGTCAAATCGTAAGAACGTTCCCCGCTTTCGGCGCGCTCTGTTTCAAGGTCGAATTGAAGCCCGTAAGCAGTGCGGATGGGTGTGGAGATGACTTGCCCTTCCAGGCGAATAGGGTCTTCAAGGTCAACCCCCCGCGCGGCCAGCTTGCTGACATGGTTCGGCGGGAATCGGTACTCAAACAAGCAGCCTGCGAAAGCCCCGGCAGCAAGAAAGCCGATCAGCGCCAGAAGCAGAGAAGCTCGCTCCCAACCCGCGCGCAACATAAGCAAACCAGCAAGCAAACAAAGTCCGACGCAAGCCGGAAGCGCGCCCAGCATAAACCAGTGGGCGTGCCCGGAACCAACCAGAAATACTCCCAGCCCAAAACTGGCCGCCATTAGGAGCAGGGGGCTTCTCATGCGCATTGTTGCCTTTGCTATGGCCTAGTGGTAGTCTAACCGACGATAACATAGTCAGATCGTCACGGCGCTAAGAAATTGCGGGAGAAGCGCCAGCGCTGACAAGAGATGTGCCCCATGCCGCCCCAAACGGTCGGCCACTACACCATCGAGCATGAACTCGGCCACGGGCAAAACGGCACCGTGTACCTCGCTCGCGATATGCGGCTGGATCGCCGAGTGGCCATCAAGGTGTTGAACAGGGCCGACGAGGAAGCCTGGGCAGAGACGCTTCAGGAAGCGCGGCTGGCGAGCTGCCTCGACCACCGCTATATCTGCACCATTTATGATGTCGGCGAGGTTGAGGCGGAGGGGGGCAATCTCCCGTACATTGCGATGGAGTATGTTGACGGTCCATCGCTCGTCGAGAAGTTAGAGGACGGCCCGCTTGAGCCCACCCTGCTACTGCGATTCGCTGTTCAGCTTTGCGAAGCTTTAGCCTATGCCCATGAACACGGAGTAATCCACCGGGACGTCAAAGCCTCCAATGTCCTTATCAACCCGGACGCCGAGGCCAAGTTCGTCGATTTTGGCTCGGCCGCACGATCTCCGCGCGATCAACCTGTCTCCGCTCAGGGTGACGTGTGGGCATTTGGAACCCTTCTCTACCAAATGGCAACAGGAGAAGACCCACCCTCCCGAACCGTAGCGGGTTCGCGGGGGAAGCTGAAACTGCCGCGATCAGTCCCGAGCGGCCTGGCCACCATTATTGAACGATGCATGGATACTGACCTTGCCCGGGGCTACCACAGCGCAAGCGAGGTCTTGCGCGACCTGCGAATGGAGTCCGACCACCCGGACTCCCTCCTTGCAAGGAGCAAGTACTCTCCCAAGCCTCAGCACCTTCTCTTCCTGGCTCTCGTGCTGGCAGTTGTAGCCTCACTTTTTATCATTTTCGTAGGAATTGCGCGGCACTTGCAGCCCTCAGAAGCTCCTCCGTCACCCAGCGTGCAGCCATACTCGCCACCCAGGGCTGCGATGCCCGGCGCTAAAACCCAGATGCGGGAGGGAGGCAGGCCCGATGTTAAGGTTTGGGTTAACAGCCGCGCGATGAAATACCATTGCCCTGAGTCGCCTTGGTATGGTCGCACCTTGACGGGACAATACTTGACGCAGAAAGAGGCGCAGAAAGCGGGGTATGCGCCAGCCTACGGTGCGGTGTGTCCCTGAGCCCGCGGGCGTGGCTAACTGCGCTTGGCTGCGGGCGAGGGCGCGGCGCTAGGGACAGCGTTGGCTTGTTTCCGGTTTCACGGCACTGACCGCCTCACCCCGATCCCCCAAGGGGGAGAGGGTAGAAGCAAAAGAAGAATCCGCGCCCTCGCGCTTCAGGCCACCCCATAGCACGTCTGCGACACCCGCAGACGTCGCGCCCGGCGAGCTAGACTGCCGCTTCCGCCGCGCCACGCCGCGAACTTGTCTGCCCGCTCGAAGACTCATCGCCGGGGCAGCAGGCGTCCAATCGACTTTCCTCAGTGCCCGCTACTGCATATATTCCGACTTGACGTAGTCCCTGTTCTTCCCCGCTTTGTGGCACTCAAAACACTCCTTCATATCCTTCAAAGTGGGTGTTTCGTCGTTGCCCTTGAAAAGCTCAAAGCCCCAGCCACCGGTGGCCGCATAAAGCTTGGCATTCTTCTTCATCACATAGAGGGCCTTCACTCCTTCCCGAGGCTCGATCATTCCCCCATGGCTGCTGATGTCATAGACTTCGAGGGCGAACATGGAACCGTCGGGGTAGAGTTTGTTGTTCTTTAGCGCGGGCCAGCCGAGGTCATTCACGTAAACGTTGTGGAGGCCTGGGAACCTGTCAAATAACTTGTTCTCACTGCTGTAAATCACCATGGTCTTGACGTGCCTCCAATGACGGGGGTCGTTGGGATAAGCGGGATAAGCAATGGCGGGTTTCTTCTGAGCCTGAGCAACTAAAGCCCCCAGGCTCGCCACCACCGCCACGAAAACTAGCGACAGAATCCTGGTACGGGTTGTCATGGAGGGATACCTCCTGATGCTAAGCTCGCATGAATTGTCGACTACTGCAAAAGTCAAACCGTTCCTGGTCCCACATTCTAGCGCAACTACTCTTCACCTCCAAGCGCTCCACAATCTAAATTCTCATATGGGGATGTCTTGCTCGGCAGCGGTCATCGCATCCAGGTTTTTCAGCAGCCTGTTAAGGCCGGGCGTGGTGGTTGCGAGTGAGCTTGGCGAGGGACTCAATGTGGTAGGTTTGCGGGAAGAAGTCAAACAGTTCGATGGAGTCCAATTGATAGGCATGGCCCACAAGAAAGTTGAGGTCGCGGGCCAGAGTGGGCGGGCTACAGGAGAGGTAATGAATCTTGCGCGGTCTCAGGGCGGCCAGGAGCCTTAACGAGCCGGCATCGACGCCGGCGCGCGGCGGGTCCATCACCACCAAGTCCGGCTCTGCCTGCGCAAAGCGGCGCAAAAAATCGTAGGTTGTTTCGCCGGCCGCGCGCAGGTTCGCAAGTCCGTTCGCTTCGGCGTTGGCTTTCAAATCCGAGGCGGAGGTGAGGTTCGCTTCCGCTGCCACAACCCGATTGAAGCGCCGGGCCAACGGCAGTGAGAACAACCCGACCCCCGCAAAGAGGTCCAGGGCGAGCTCACCCTGCTCCTCGCCTGTTACCGAAGTCACGAGTTCGAGCCTAAGAAAGCGCGAGGCCTGAAAGAAGGAGCCGGGGCTGACTCGATAGTTGAATCCACCCACGGAACAGTGCAGCGCAGGCTTGCCCAGCACGCGGAATTGGTTGCTGAATTCAAGGGCAACACACACCACACCGGGAATTCTCTCCAGCAGGCCACGGCCCGTTTGTTCGCCTTCAACGCTCGCAGCTTCGCCCCGCAGGGTGAGCATGACTTCCTCATCGCGCTGGTCAGCGAACAGCTCGATTTCCCAGAAATCCGCCAGCCCTTCCGCCCACTCCGGCCGCCGCAATTCAGCCAGCACGGAATTGAGGCAGGGGGAAAGAATGAGGCAGCACTCGATGGGAAGGACTCGGTGTGAGTGAGGCTCGAAAAAGCCCAGCGCGACTCCGCCGTCGGTTTGCCGGCCGATCTTGAATTGAGCCTGGCTCCGGTAGTTCCAGGCAGGGCCGGCGTGCAACGGGATTTCTCCCTTCCAGTCGATTCTCCCTAGCCTGCGCAGCGTCTCGAGCAGAATTTCCCGCTTGGTTGTGGACTGTAATTCCGGGCTGAGGTGCTGGTAGTGACAGCCTCCGCAGCGGCCGAAATAAGGGCAGGGTGGGTCTATGCGCTCCGGGGCAGCTTGCAGAATCCGCAGAGGTCGAGCATGGACCACACCTTTGGCGGTACGAACTTCCTCCACCTCCGCCCGCTCCCCAGGCAGGACACGAGGAACCAAAACGGTGCGGCCCGCATGGTGGCCCAGGGCCTCGCCTCCGTAAATCAGCTTGCTAGGGGAGAATTCAAAGCTCATCAAGAAACTTGTGGTCCGTGGTCCGTTGTCAGTCGTCAATCCTCCGTGATGCCTTGACCAAAAGCAATTGGCTTTCAACTCTGGCAACGGACCACGGACAGGGTCGGCCGCGCCTCACATGTAAAACAAACTCAAGCGCGGAAGCTGGTAATGCTCCAGCAAGCGCCTTTTCAGGAACTGCCGCTGCAACGACTCGATCTGCGGTCCGGACATTTTCCGGCGGTAAGGCCCCAGCCCGCGTTCAACTTGTCCCTGGATCTCGGCCAGGAGTTCGACGGAAGAGGCGCGAGTGAGAGAAGCGGTCAGCTTTTCTTCCAGAGCGGTCAGGCGTATCTCCAATTCTTCCAGGTTGGCGAGGAGTTTGGCGGGCTCCTGCGAGCCGGTTTCGCGAAGTGATGCCGCCGCTGAGGCCAGGTCGTCCGCTAGAACCTTCCAGCCTTGCTCCCTTGCTTTGCGGGAGGCGATTTCCACGGTCTCCGCGTTGCGACTCAGAAAGCGCAGGATGTCCTCCAAGGCAAAAGGAGGAGGCGAATCCTTCCGCGTGCCACCCTGAGCTTCACCACCGCGCGCCTCCTCGGCGGCACGCAGGACCTCTTGCGTGCAATACGCCAGAGCGTTGACCATTTTGTATTTTCGCTGGCGTGCCTTAAACTTCTCGAAAGCGCGCACGATACCCGCCAGAACCGCTTCGAGCGGAATGCCGGAGTCCTTCCAGGATTCGATGAGAGCCCAATCAAGAGGTGAGAGAAGCGTCTTCGTCCCACGGCATTGCTGATAGCGTTCTTCGATTTCGGTGAAGTAATTGAAATAGTTTTCCACCGCCGCCAACCGATCAGTTTTCAGTTATCAGTTATCAGTTTTTCAGTTATCAGTGTGGAGCTGTCATTCTGAGCCCGCCGCTTTTTGGCGGGCGAACCCGCCGCGGCGGGTCTGCACTTGTTCCTTCCACCCCTGGCCACCTACAAACTGCCGAGATTCCTCGCTGCGCTCGGAATGACAGAAGTCTTTAACTGACGACTGACAACTGATAACTGATTACTTCTTACGATTGCGTTCGTAGATTATCCGCAAGCCTTCGAGGGTGAGCGACGACTCGACGGGGGGCTTATATTTTGAGGCGCCGGCCACCAGCGACGCCTGCCCACCGGTGGCAATCACCCTGGTCTTCTTACCGAGCACATGGCAGAGGCGGTCCAGGATGCCATCCACCAGACCCACGGCCCCGTAGAAGAGTCCGGATTGCATGCTGGCCACCGTATTAGTGCCGATCACGCGCTGCGGCTCGCGTATCTCGACGCGCGGCAATTTCGCCGCGTGCTCGAAGAGCGCTTCTGCGGAGATGCCCAGACCCGGCGCGATGGCCCCACCTAAATACTCGCCTTTCTCGGAGACCACGTCGAAAGTTATCGCCGTGCCGAAGTCCACAATGATGCAGGGGCCACCGTACTTCTCAAAGGCGGCCACGCTGTCGGCGATGCGGTCTGCGCCCACTTCTTGCGGGTTATCGTAATGGATGGCCATTCCCGTGCGCGTGCCCGGGGTCAGGTAGAGCGGCTTCAGGTGAAAATATTTCCAGGCCATTTCCTCCAGAACCGGGTTGAGCGTCGGCACCACGCTGGCGACCATGATGCCATTGATCTGGTTCGCCTGGACGCTGTCCAGCGTGAAGAGGTTACGGGTCAGGATGCCGTATTCATCGGCGGTCTGCGACTTGTCGGTCTTCAGCCGCCATTGGGCGCGCAGCTCCTTGCCCTCGAAAACTCCCAGAACCGTGTTGCTATTTCCTACGTCAATAACAAGTAACATGATATAGTCATCAGTCTTCAGTCATCAGTTATCAGTTGTCGGTCGTCCGTTGTCCGTTGTCACTTGTTGTTGGCACCCACAGGACCCCGTGTCATTCCGAGCGTAGCGAGGAATCTCGCTCTGATTCCTTCCTCCACAAGCCGAGGCGGGATTCCTCGCTACGCTCGGAATGACAGAATTCTTCAACTGAAAACTGAGAACTGACTACTTCCTTCATTTTACTTCCCCAACCTCTCCGGCCACCAAGATCTCTTCGTGCCGGTCGTCATACCGCACCCGGAGCGCGCCGCTCGGATCGACGCCGGCCGTTGTGGCAAGTGATTCACCCTCAGCGGTCATGATGCGGATGCGCTTGCCATTGGCATAAGTGGATGCGGCCGCCCAGTGCTCGGCGATGGCGGCACTACCCTTTTCCAAGAGCAAGTGGTAGTACTTTTCCAGTTCTTTCAGCAAGGCAATGAAAATCTGCACGCGCGACCAGGTCCTTTGGCTCTCGATTCGTAACGAAGTGGCAAAGGGCTTCAGCTCGGCTGGCATCTCGCTATGATTGACGTTGATGCCGATCCCCAGCACGACGGCATGCAGCCGGCCCAACTCCGCATTCATTTCCGTGAGGATGCCGCAGACTTTCTTCCCATTCACCAGCAAGTCGTTGGGCCAGCGAATATCCACGCCAAGTCCCGTGACCGAACTCAGGGCGCGTTGGGTAGCCAGGCCGGCCATGAGGGTGAGAATCGGGGCGGCGGTCGGAGAGAACGGTGGACGAAGTATGACCGACCCATAGATCCCGCTGGATTTTTCCGAGTACCAAGTACGGCCCAACCGCCCGCGGCCAGCCGTTTGTTCCTCGGCCACCACTACCGTCCCGTGCTCCGCCCCCTGTTGGGCGAGATTCAAGGCGGCCGTGTTCGTCGAGCCTGTCCGGAAGTGGTGGATGATGCTATGTCCAATCTGATTTTCACCCAATTCCGCCTGGATCAAGCTGGGCACGAGGATGTCCGGCATCTTCAAAAGTTGATAGCCGGTGGCGTGATGGCCCTTGATCTCCACACCCACTTCCCGCAACTCCCTGACCCAGCTCCACACCGCAGAACGCGTTACCCCGATTTCGGAGGCAATCTTCGGCCCCGGAACAACGACCATGGCGTTCTTCACCAACAGGTGGATCATCTTATCGATCTTGCGTCCGGTGCTTCCGGCAGCCATGAGTCCCGGCTCTCTTCCTGCGCTCTGGAGTGCGGCAGCTTGCTGCCGCTTTTCCCGCTCTGCGGGACCAGCTTGCTGGCCGTGTGCTTGAGCGCCGTACCTGGTCCGGTGAGGCGCGAGCAAGCTCGCCGGATGAAAGCGGCGGCCCGCCGCGGCGGGCCGCACTCCAAATCGCTTCGTCCTACACAGGTTCGATACGAAAGTTGATGTCCACGGCGGGAGCCGAATGCGTCAGTGCTCCCACGGAAATATAATCCACACCCGTCTCGGCATAAGCACGGATGTTCGTGGCGTCGATTCCACCTGAGACTTCCAACCGTATATGTCCCGCTGCGCGCTCCACGCACTGCCGGACCTCAACGGGGGTCATGTTATCCAGCAGCACGCCGTCGGCGCCGCATTCGAGCGCTTCTTCCAATTCGGCGAGGCTGGTCACTTCCACCTCGATGTGATATCCCGCCGGGCGATGGCGCTTAGCATTCTCCACCGCGGCACGAATTCCGCCTACCAGTTGCAGGTGATTACTCTTGATCAAAATTCCATCGTCCAGCCGCAAACGGTGGTTCTGGCCACCCCCCAGTCGGACGGCGTATTTCTGAAGATTGCGAAGTCCCGGGGTGGTCTTCCGCGTGTCGAGAAATTCCGCTCGAGTTCCCGCCAGCTCTTCTTTGAGGCGCCGCGCATAGGTCGCAATCCCGCTTAAATGTTGGAGGAAATTCAACGCCACACGTTCACCAGCGAGCAAGGTGGCGGCGGGGCCACAGGCGTTAGCCAGTACGGTTCCGGCCGCAACATCCGAGCCGTCTTCCAGCGCGGGGTTCCACTCGACGGTCGGCTTGAGGACTAGAAACACCATAGCCGCCACGGGTAGCCCGGCCACGACAAGGCTCTGCTTGCTGCGGAAGGTCCCGCAAGCTCTCATTCCCGCCGGCACGGTAACCGAGGTCGTCAGGTCGCCTTGGCCGAGGTCTTCTGCCAGCGCCATTTCGACAAGAGCACGCAGCTCTCCTGAAGACAGGTCCAGGGGCCCGGACAGATCGCCAATAGTCAAAGGACTGAGGTATCCCATCGCCCTTCACTTCTTGCCATCGTAGCGCCAGGTTCCAGCCGGGCCTAACCGCCGGGATGGCGGCGCTGCAGTTGCTGCTTCAACCCCTCAGCATGTCGTCAACGGTCAACTCGGCATCCCTCATGATCTGGCGGAGCAGTCCCTTCCCCAAATCGCGCTTACCGTGGATTGGGACAGTCGTCCTGCGACCGTCAGGATGGATGAACACAGCATGGCTTCCCGACTGCCGGTCCAATGTAAAGCCATGCCTCGCCAGGACCGAGATCACCTGGCGGGCATTGAACGAAGGAAGCTTAGGGGTCACAGCGCGACCCGCACCCTGTGGGAGCCAACCTCCTCGTATATCGGTTCATTTCTGGCAATTCGGCTTTCCACGTGTAGCCGGATTGCGTCTTCAATGAGGTGGCGCGCTTCCGCCTCTGTTTCCCCCTCGGTATAACAGCCCTGGAGAGCAGGACAAATGGCCACAAACCGGCCATCCTCGTCCCTCTCAATCACCACCGTGAATTCGTAATCCTGCATGGTTCCACTCCCCCTGAGGCTATTGTACCTCCGCTGCCATAATCTGAATTAACGTCATAACTACATTCGCCACAGCCGAGGTTGCCGCTATACCGACCGATCCTCAGTAAACCTCTCGAGTGATTCCAGAATTTTACGCAGATGTCCCGCCAGTTCGGTGCGCCGGTGTGCGACGCCGCGCACCACCTCTTGCGGAGCCCGCGCCAGAAAGTCCTCATTGTCGAGCTGCTTCTGCACTTGTGCCAAAGCTTGTTCGGTCTTTTCCTTCTCCTTTCCAAGGCGTGCGAGTTCCGCTTCGTGGTCCGCTGGCTCTTCATGAAAAATGCGTAGATCGAATACCGGGCCCCCGCGCACACCTTGAGCCGTCGCTTCCAACCGCTCGCGCGTGAAGCTCAGAGCCTGGAAGGCCGAAAGGCGCAGGATGGTCTCCAGGTGCGAGCGGAACAGTTCCAGCCAGCGCAAGTCTTCGCACCCCACCTGCGCGCTGGGCTTCACCTTTTGCAGGCCCATTTCCGCCTTGGCGTTGCGCAGAGAAACAATCAAATCCTGGATCAACTCGAATTGCCTTTCCGAGATGGGGTCCGCAGCGCGCTCGCTGACCAGGTTGAAACCCATCAAGGATATGGAACTCTCGCGCCCGGCGCGCGGAAGCCGGCGCCAAAGTTCTTCGGTAATGAACGGCATGAAGGGATGGAGCAAGTGGAGCGCGGATTCAAACACTCGCGCCAGGTTGATCCAGGCCGGCGAAACTTTCGCGCCAATGTCACGGCGCGTGATTTCCGGCTTGACCCATTCAAGGTACCAGTCGCAAATCTCGTGCCAGAAAAAGTGATAGACCTCGTAGGCCGCCTCGTGGAAGCGGTAACCGGCCAGGGCTTCGTCCACTTTCCGGCTCACCGCCTGCAAACGCGAGAAGACCCAGCGGTCCGCCAGCGCCAAAGATTCGAGCGAAGTGACCGCACTGAAACCCAGTTCCGGAACCGGCCGCAACGCCTCGGCAAGCTGGTCGCGCCAAGCTTCCGGCAGCTTTTGCAGGTTCATAAGGATGAAGCGCCCGGCATTCCAAATCTTGTTGGCAAAAGCGCGATAAGACTCAATCTTCTCTTCGCTGAAAGCAATGTCGGTACCGGGAGCGGCGCTGATGGCCAAAGCAAAGCGCACCGCGTCCGTGCCGTATTTCTCCGTTACTTCGAGCGGGTCAATCACGTTGCCCTTGGTTTTGGACATCTTCTGCTTTTCCGCGTCGCGCACCAGGGCATGAATGTAAAGCTCGCGGAAGGGTACGTCGTTCATGAACTTCATGCCCATCATGATCATGCGCGCGCCCCAGAAAAACAGGAT
>JBAVYG010000520.1:0-12000 GCA_049698675.1 Terriglobia bacterium | reverse complement strand
GATGGCGTGGAAGGGAAGGAATATGACGGGATTGCGAAGGGCAATCCCGTTTTCAGCCCGGACAGCAAACGTGTGGCTTATACGGCAAAGCGTGGCGACAAGTGGTTGGTCGTAGTGGGTGGCGTGGAATGCAAGGAGTACGACGGGATGGTGGCGAGCGGTCGCGTTTTCAGCCGCGACAGCAAACGCGTGGCTTGTGCGGCAAGGCGTGGCGGCAAGCGTTTGGTCGTAGTGGATGGCGTAGAAGGGAAGGAATATGACGACGCGGGCGGTCTCGTTTTCAGCGCGGACAGCAAACGCGTGGCCTATGGAGCACAGCGTAGCGACAAGTGGTTGGCGGTAGTGGATGGCGTGGAAGGGAAGGAATATGACGGGATTGGGAGTCTCGTTTTCAGCCCGGACAGCAAACGCCTGGCTTATGTGGCACAGCGTGGCGGCAAGCAGTTGGTGGTGGTGGATGGTATGGAAGGGAGGGAATACGACGGGATTGGGGCGCCGGGTCCCGTTTTCAGCCCGGACAGCAAGCGCGTGGCTTATGCGGCAGAGCGTGGCGGCGGCATGTGGGGGATGATGTATGTAGCAGTGGATGGGGTGGAAGGGAAGGAATATAACGCGATCTTGCGGGGCAGTAGGCTGGTCTTTGATAGCCCAACCCAATTCCATACTGTGGCAGTTCGTGGTGGCGAATTCTTGCGGGTCGAAGTAGAGATCGTCATGCCTGCGGCTGAATCTTCCGTGGCGCCTCCACCTCACCTGTAAGTGGTGCGGGAGCGGATCGGCGACCGCGCCGTCCGGCGCCAAGTGGCCGTCCAATCTCGGCTTCAACAACACGGGGACTTCGACCACTGAATCGCTGGAAGTCATCTCCATGGACGTTCTCACAAAACTTTTTGAGCAGCATTTCCACTCACCAGTCGGGCGGGTGCAGCCGCTTCAGGGCGAGCTCGGCGGTTCGGGGCGCAAAATCATCCGGCTTGCCGGCGAACAATTCAGCGCCATTGGCATTCTGTATGACGTACGCGAGGAGAACGTCGCTTTCCTCGAATTTTCCAGGCATTTTCGCCGGCACGGTCTGCCGGTGCCGGAAATTTATGCTGAAGATTTGAGCCACGGCGCTTATCTCGAAGAAGACCTGGGGGACACGACACTTTTTGAGTTTCTCTCGAAAA
This sequence comes from Terriglobia bacterium, assembly GCA_049698675.1. GTDB lineage: Bacteria > Acidobacteriota > Terriglobia > UBA7540 > UBA7540 > CAVROP01. The sequence goes on along the minus strand of JBAVYG010000520.1, from coordinate 10,831 downwards.
ACCGTGCCGGCGAGAACATTGCTTCCGAGGCCGTTGAAGCCTATCGCAGAGTTGTTGCCGTGTTGCCACGCTTCCAGATCGAAGCCGGCCGCGATTTGAATTACAAAGTGTGCTATCCGCGCTCGAGCTTCGATCGCCAGTCCATGGCTTGGGATTTGAATTATTTCAAGTACTACTTTCTCCGGCTCGCCGCCATCCCCTTCAACGAACAAGCGCTGGAAGACGATTTCGGCCGCTTGACGAAGTTCTTGTTGAGCGCCGAGCGCAATTACTTTCTCTATCGGGATTTCCAATCACGCAACGTGATGTTGCGCGACGGCCAGCCATTTTTTCTGGATTACCAAGGCGGCCGCCGAGGGGCGCTGCAATACGACATCGCCTCTCTTTTGTACGATGGCAAGGCCGATCTGCCGCCGGAACTGCGCCAGCAATTGCTCGATCGCTATCTCGACACGCTTGCAGGTTTCATCAAGCTCGAGCGCGAAGTGTTCATGCAGCACTACTATGCCTACGTCTACATCCGCATCATGCAGGCGTTGGGCGCTTATGGCTTTCGCGGCTTCTATGAGCGCAAAGCTCACTTTCTGCAAAGTGTGCCGTACGCGCTGAAAAGCTTGCGCTGGCTGCTTCACAACGTCAAGCTGCCTATCCCGCTGCCGACGCTGCTGGACGCGTTCAAAAGCATGCTGGGCTCGGAGAAATTGCAGAGCCTGGCTTGCGAATCAGAAAACCTCACGGTGCGAATCTTGAGTTTCTCATTTCACCGAGGCCTGCCTACGGACGAGACCGGGCATGGTGGCGGATTCGTTTTCGATGCCCGTAGCCTCCCGAATCCCGGACGGGAGGAGCGCTTCAAAACTCTCACCGGCAAAGACGCGCCGGTGATCGATTATCTCAATCAGCAGGAGAGCGTGCGTCAGTTCCTCGCCAACGTCATGTCGCTGGTGGAGGCCAGCGTGAGCAATTATCAGCGTCGCGGCTTCAAGAGCTTGATGGTGTCGTTCGGCTGCACCGGCGGCCAGCATCGCTCGGTCTATCTGGCGGAGCAATTGGCGAACCGTTTGCGCGGAAGGAACGGGCTGGAGGTGGTGGTGCGGCATCGTGACCTGGAGGAATCCGGCAAATGAAAGCGATGATTTTGGCTGCCGGCCCCGGTACGCGCTTGCGGCCACTCACCGACGATCGCCCCAAGGCGCTGGTGGAAATCGCCGGCCGCACGCTGTTAGAGATCACACTTTCCCGCTTGCGCGTCTATGGGATTCGCGAGGTGATTATCAATGTGCATCACTTCGCCGACATGATTCTCGACTATCTGAAAACGAACGATAACTTCGGCATGCGCATCGAAGTCTCGCGCGAGGAAGTTTTGCTCGACACCGGCGGCGGCCTGAAAAAGGCCGCCTATTTTTTCCTCGAGGATTCCAACCGATTCGAAGAGCCGTTCATTGTGCACAATGTCGATGTCATCAGCACCATTGATCTCCGCCGCATGGTGCAATTTCATACTGAAAAGCAGGCGCTCGCCACGCTGGCGGTGCAAAACCGGGAGACTTCTCGATATCTTATCTTCGACCAGCAGCTCCAGCTTTGCGGCCGGCGAGCGGGGCGCGATCAAAGCCCTGAATTGGTGCGATCTTCACAGCAGGCGCAGGCGCTGGCTTTTTCCGGCATCCACGTTATTTCTCCGCGTCTGTTTGCGTTGATGATTGAAGAAGGCGTTTTCTCCATCATCACCTCCTATCTGCGTCTCGCCGCCCGCGAAGAAAAAATCCTCGCCTTTCGGGCCGATGAGTATTATTGGCGTGATCTCGGCAGGCCGGAAAACCTGATGCAAGCCGCTCAGGATCTTTCGGAAGGCCGATGCCCAGCCTCACCAAACTTCTCTGGAGATGCCGGTGATGAAACAGGCTACGGTCACGGATCGGGGCAGGGGTGAGAAGAAATGCCTGCGTGGCCCATCCGCCGCGGCGGGAGTCAATGGCCCCAGTCGCACAGGGACTCGACAAAGGCCGCGGACCCATCGCGCACCCAACCGTCGAGCTGCGCCGGTTCTTTGAGTTGTTGTCCACGCCTACGGGGCACGGCCACAAAGCGGCAAGGAAATTCCGATAGGCTAGTCATGTCGCCACACAGCTTTTCAAATTGGGCCACCGGCAAGACGTCTTCCTGTCCTTTCCCCCAGCGTTTTTTGACGTCCTTCAGCGTGATATAGGTAGGCATGCGGGCGGCCAGCATTCGCACCGCGTTGTTCACCCGTTCCGTGTGCGTAAGATCATTGCGGGTCAGTCCGAACATGGTGAGGAGTTGGTCGATATCGATCCAATAGGTCGCACTGTTGTAGCACGAAAGGAGTGATTCGATCTCTTCACTGGGAAGCGCGAGACCTTCGATCAGGCGCAAGCGGCCGTCGACGCGGGCCAAGCCGCCGCCGCGGTCTTCCACCTGCCGCGCGATAACCTCGGTGGTAAGCGCTGCTCCCTCCGCGATGTGGTAGCCAAGCAACCCCGCGTCTACGTCAGCCCCCGTGGTATCGATGTTGTGAGCCATCAGGTATTTCAAACGGGGCCTTTCCTGTAACAACCGCTGGAGCGTGCCGTTTCGAATCATGTTGGGCACTTCGTACCAGTGGCCGACCGGGTGCAGGCATTGCATCGGTACGTTATCGGTATAGCTAGCGCCTTCGCCCATGTCCCGGGCCCACGCCATGAGCGTGGCGCGCAGGCTGTCGCGAACCTTCTGCGCCTGCTCGTCGAGCATTTGCTGCGGCAATTCTTCCCAGGCAAATCGCAAGTCCCTTTCCATGGGCACAAACCGCAGCCCGATAGAGCGTCCGGGTGAAATCAGTAAGGGGCCGGGGTAGTCGTAGTTGCGCTGGGTGCGGAGGTGCGCCCGGATCGCATCGTGCGTCAGGTAGCTGGTGGTGATGACGTGGGGCAGAGCCGTGCCGCAGAGGCGGCCCGTGCGGCGGCTGCGGGCCAGGTGTACTTCGATGAAGCTGCGGTGCTTGCCGCCCAATCGGCAAAAGGGATTAAGCGCCTTGACGACGCCCGCGCCTTTCGTCCAACGGCTGCCCGCGCCGCCGGCAAACGAAACCACCGCCACCATTCCCGCCGCCAGGGCATCCTTGCCGATTTCGTGGTATTTCGGTGCCACACCTTCGGTGGCGTCAAAGAGATCTTCGGCGCCAACGTCGGTGATCAGGCTGCTGATGGGAAGGCGATTCTGCGCCAGCCCCACGCGGCCGCTGCGCAAGTCCGCCTGGATCTGCTCATGCTCCACGCGATCAAATCCATGTGCTTCGAGCAGCGCCTCGAGGCTTTGGGAGAGGTCGGCTTTTTGTGGGCTCTGCGGGATGAGGCGCTCAAAGACGTGCTGCACCATCCCTTGGAATTCCGGCACGGTGTGGCAGGCGGCGGTGAAGCGTTCGAGCTCAATGCGGCGCAGGGGTGAAAGCAGACGGGATTCCATGCGAAGAAGTGAGGGCACAGCCATTTGGTAGTAGCCCGCCGGCATCAGCGCCGAGTCGCCTTCGAGGAGCGTGGCCTGAGTGCCATGTTCGTTGACCGCGAAATCGTAGACCACGGGTTCCATGGCGAAGGGCACCGCATGTTCCATCTCCCGTTTGGTGGCGCTCATGATGGCCTGCAAGCGCTCCTGCGCCAGCGCTTTCGAATGTGGAGCAAAGAGAAAACCCATGCCTCCGCCCGACATTCCCCCCAGCATCCAGAAGCCCCAGAAGTCGTCGCCCATCTCCCCGCGCACGCGGCGTATCAGCGTGTCGGTGTACAGATTTCCGGCCCAGGGAATAATGGTTTGAATGGGGCCGCTGAAATTCCGCTCAGTTAAGGCGCCAAGGGCGCGAACGTCCCCGCTCCGCAAGCGTGCAATGAGGTCATCGAAGATGAGAGTGGCTTCACCCCGGCTGTGCCACTCACTTTCTGAACGAAGCAGGTATTTCTCCGTCACCATCTCCAAAATGGGGCCAACATCCTGCGCCATGCCGCCGTGGACGAGCACCAGGCTTTGCTGAAGTTGCTGGCGCGTTTCCGGTGACACCTCCCGGGGGCCAAGAATCTGGTGGTTCGGCAACAACCGGCCGCGGCTGATGCCGAATTCCGGATCACCTTCCTGGGCTGAGACCCCGTGAATCAGCTTGATTCCCGGCCACACCCCGCCGGAATCCTGCCAGCCGCCTCCCGAGCCCCCCAGCCATTCGCCCAGAATGGCGCGCGCCGCCACCAAGCGGCGGTCATCCTCGGAAAGGCCGCCGGTGAGCGTGCGGATCTGGTTTGTGGCGCGCATGCACAAGGAAATGAGGCAGGCCAGAAGGGTGGTGGATACCGCCAAGCGTGAGCCGCGGGGAATATCGTTCACCTTACTGACGATTTCGATGCCGTGGCCGGGCCGGCCTGTCAAATGGGTCAGTACGTCGGTGAGGGGCTGAGTGGCGCCCTCCATCCCCGGTGGTACGATGCCGGAGGCAATAACCGCGGCCTTGAGCAAGCCCAGGTAGTCGTGCGCGAAATCGAAAACTTCAGCAATTGAGCTGAGTTCGGCGCTGCACTGAAGGTCAACGCTGACCAGGCGTAGCACCGGCTGATCGATGACGCGGAACCATGCTTCAACGGGAGGCTTCGGGGCGCCAGCGCCGCGCACGCTCAGGTCGATGGAAATGTTGAGCACACGGGCGCCTTCGGGGAAATCCATCCCCAGAAAGAAAATATCGCTCCACCCGCTATGGCTCAGGTCCATGCGTACCGGCGTGGCCTCGCGCTGGATGGGGAAGAGATGATCGGCGGTCTCGCGCTTCAGCAGCTCGGGGCGAATGCGCAGGGGCGCGTCTTCAGGGTGAGCGGCGCGGAACATCCACTGATTGCCGCGGACAGAGCGCACGCTGCGCCGCACTTGGTCTGCGAGAGTCTGAAAACCCAGCGAGCGGTAGCCTGCGGCCAGCGCGCTGGAAAGGGCAGCGCTCGCTCCGGCAACAGCCTGCGCGGCCAGGAAGATATCAAGAGCTTCTTCGAACCTGCGCTTGAGGAGGTTGGTGTAACCCGCGAAAGGAATCAGGGCGCGTGAAGCCGCTAACTTGCGTGTGGAGATGTGAAAGCGGTGTACGGCATACAGAAGAAACAGGGCTCGTACGCGCTCGTAGAGATTGTCGCTGCTGCGCCGGAAGCGGTCGAGCGCCTCGCATTCGAGCCGCAAGTCTTCCAGTGTCGCAGCTCGACACAGCGCGTCCAGCGAGCGATTGCGAGTCTCCGCATCGCGAGCGGTTATGACATCGGTAAGCAGGCTCACCTCTTGCCCCCGGCAGACGGAGTGCTCATCTCCCGCTCCGCCAGTAGTTCCAGCAGGTGTGTAAGCACCTCATCGCGGTCACGACCGTTCAGCGCCAGGGCCAATTGCGCGGTGAGCAATCCGTAGCGAGCGCCGAGATCATAACGCCGGCCAGTGTCTTCCAGCGCCAGGTACTGCTCCTGCCGGGCGAGTTCGGCGAGAGCAGCGGAAAGCGTGAGGGCGCCGCTTGGCGCACTCCCCAGCATCCGCCCCAGGATTTCCATCACGGTGGGAGTGAAAACGTGAATGCCAAAGAAACAGAGGTAGTAGCCCGCGCGGATTCCCGGCACCATGAGGCGCTGTTCGGCTTCCGTGGGCGTAGGTTTTTCGATGACCGTTTCCACGCGATAGACGCCGGCCCGGCCGGACACTCGGCGTCCCGCCACGGCGCCAAACCGGGAGAGCAGGCTTTCGCGGGTGGGCTGGACCCCGGAGGCGGAGCACGACTCGATCTCAGCCAACTCCACCAGTCGCTGCACCCCGGGCTTGGTTGCACTGAGGTACAAGTGATCTCCCACCATGTGCAGGAAGGGCTCATCGGCCACGAATTCGCGCGCGCAGTAAATGGCGTGGCCGTATCCCCGCGGTGGCTGCTGCTGGGGCACGAATCGCACCGCTCCGGCCAGATTGCCAGCGGCTTGCGCGTAGCGGGTTTCATCGCCCGGCCAGACCACAACGCAGATCTCGCCAATATTCGCGGTGAGGGCCTGTTCGATCAGGATGCTCAGAACGGATTTTTCCGCTCCGTCGTGGATGAGGGTCTGTAGCGGAAGCGCCCGCTGATTCCCTCCCGCTGCTGTGATGACCGCCTTTCTGATCCGCACGTTTGACGCTCCTCCTCAGGGCTTGTGCCGAACTCCCATCGTGATTTGTGGCCCATAGCCAATTTGCCGTTTGCGTTACGAGAAGTGCTCCTCCATTTCCGCGAGCGTTTCCAGCGGTTTCGGCCCGACGGCCGGCGTCTGATCCGGAGGCGAGCATTATAACCGACGCCGCGGGTGACATGCGATGGTCTTTCATGTATGCGCCCCACGAACACGCGCAACACCCCTGCCACTGCGTCCTATCCGTGGCTTGTCCTGGCTTCCTAACGGTCCCGCAAGGCGGGATATCGGCGCCACTCACGCGCTCCCCAGATGCAGTAGGCAGCTGGCGGAGAGCAGATGGCCTGCATTCTGACTCCTGACTCCTGACTCCTGAATCCTGAATCCTGCCTCCTGCTCTTTCACTTCCTGAATCCCGAATCCTGAATCCTGTCTTTTCAACGACATTCCCGCCTTAACGGGCTAAGTACATCTGTTTTCATAGACATTCCCGCTTCTCCCCCAGTTTTCCACAGCGGCCCTTTGTTTTCATAGATATTCCCGCATTGCTCGTTCAATTTTAGCTCTTCAACCGTTCCCACACTCTGCGAGTTACCGGCCGAAATGTCGCTTGCGACCATCTCCTCTGTGTTCTCCATCCTCGCACCATCATCCTGGCTGGCAGGGGCGACCGGGCGGTCGGCAGCATCCTTTCGCAGCCTCAGCAGTATCCTCACTTTGCGGTCGATGGAGTGGTCCAGGGCGGCTTCTTGGCGCAGCATCATCTTCCACGTCTCCCCCTCTGGAGCAAGGCAGGCGTCCCGTTCGATCGCCGCTCTCTCCTCATTCGCCTTTTCCGCGTATGCGAACTCTTCCCGCACGCTGGCGATTTCCTCCTCCAGCAGACGGAGGAGTTCCTGCCGCCCTGGCTCGCCCGGCGGCTCGTAGTCGAAGCCCTTTTTGCGTAGCAACTGCTGCTCTTCCTCGTCGGCTTGTTGCGCCTCGAGGTACATGGGGTCACCGAAACGGTGCAGCAGGCTGAACATCAGCGCCTGCCGCCAGCCCGTCGCGCCTCTGTAAAGAGATTCCAGTACGGCGTACTGGCGGACGCGGTAGGTGTGCTGCTTGACCTCCTCACGTATGAGTTCAAGAAAGGAAAGCGTCCTTCTCAGCGTCACGCCTCGATCTGTAGAGTCCGATAAGTTGACGTCAAGCATCTCGTGCTGGGAGGCGTCGAAGGTGATACGGGCCATCTCCTGCTGGCGGCGGTGTTGCCAGTCTTCGATCCCCTGCGTGGCGCGCCGCTTCAAGCCTTCTTCCGCCCGCTCCAGCCTTTCGCGGCGCCAGTAGAGCCAGGTCAAGTCGTCGATCTGCTTCTCCCAGAGCGCGTCGCCGGGGCCGAAGGCGCTCCTGAGTTCCTGCTTCAAGTTTTCGAATTCTTGCGGATCTTCGCCCAGCGCGAGCATGGCTTGGTAGCGATTTTCGTCGCTAACGCGTCCGCCGTGCTTCAAGGCATTGAGCTTGGAGTTCTGCTTGGCGGCGGCGCTGCGCGGTCCGGTGGAATGCTGGGCATTCTGGCGCGCGGCGGCGAGCAACGCGGGCGTAAGTTGGGGTGATTTTCGTAAGGACATGGTTCCTCCTGGGACGGGTTGTTAGCTAAGCGAGGAAAGGACTTCCCCGCGGTTGGACTTTTCACATGAGTAGGCTAGCACAGCGGCGGGGCGTCGTCAAGAGACAATATGTTCACACGTGTAGCCCACGACTTCTTCAATTGACTCATTGGATCATCGATCCATTGACTCATTGCAGGACCCTTGCCTCGTTTTTTTCAATGAATCAATGATTCAATGGATCAATGGATCAATCGCTTGGGGATGGGCTCTCTTGGTGCCTTGGTGGGACCGATCAGCGCTCCGGGCGCTTCTCGAGTCGTGCTTGTGGAAGCACCCCATTGCGCCTTATAATGCGTGCATGAACTATCAGGACATCATCACCATCGAGCCGGGCAAGCGCGGTGGGAAGCCCTGCATCCGAGGCATGCGCATCACGGTCTACGACGTATTGTCTTACCTTGCTTCGGGTATGAGCCACCAGGAAATCCTCGCTGACTTTCCCTATCTGACGGAAAACGATATCCTCGCCTGCCTGAGCTACGCGGCTGACCGCGAACGCCATCTCATGGTGGCACGGGATTGAAGCTCCTCTTTGACCAGAACCTCTTGCCTGGGCTGGTGGAACGCCTGGCGGATCTTTACCCAGGTTCGACGCATGTCTACCGCATCGGACTTGGCCGGGCCTCGGACCTGGCTGTTTGGAACGCCGCTCGCGAGCAAGGGTATGCCATCGCCAGCCAAGATGCCGACTTTAGTGATTTGAGCGCTTTGTTCGGCTTTCCTCCCAAAGTGATCTGGATTCGCCGAGGGAACTGCTCCACCCGGGAGATTGAAGCAATCCTCCGACTCCATTACGATGCTGTGGCGGGTCTTAACGAGGACCCCAGCCTGGGCATCTTGGCATTGTTCTAAAATCTGCTCCGGCGTCCGACTCCTCGCCGGCAGGCGCAGAGCGAAGCCCTGCGACTGGAGTCTGGAAGGAACTCAAACGAGCTTATCCATGCTCAAGAGGGATGAATCCTTAAGGTAGTCGAACCTGAAGCTCGACCAGGGCCATTCCTCCGGCGAATGCACCAAGCCTCTGAAAGTGCTCTGGCATCAGAACCCCGCCGACCAGCAGAAAGCCCGTCTCCCGCCAAAATTGCCGCAGAACCTCAACGAAGTCGCAACGGAAGCGGTGACTATCAAAGAGCTTCGTGCGACGACAGGTGCTTGAAGTGATAAATTGCAACTGGCCGGGTGCGAAATGGCGTCTGGAGACAGGCATAGCAAGGGCAGTATAGCGTATTGGAGGCCGAAACGCAGAGCTACGCTCTGCGCCAGCCGGCGGACGGGATGCAACTATTCCAGTTGTTGAGCCCCAAGGGGGCGACCTAGCCCAGCCCAGGCCGACGGCCTGGGTTACGCGGCCCAATCCGTTTCAACGCGTGAGCCCTGAAGGGGCGACCCACGGTCTTCCTTCAATCCCCCGCATATCGTTCGTCGTATTTAACACCGTACGTCTGTAAAAGCCTCCGGTAGCCCTCCTGAAAACTTACCGATCGACGGCGCGCCCCTTCAGGGCTTGAGGTTGTGACCGCTCCATGATTCCCAGGGCGTTGCCCTGGGCTGGGATGGATCGCCCCTTTGGGGCTGATCGTGCCGCGCCCCTTCAGCGGCCGGCGGCTCTGCGGGTGCGGCGGAGAGGTTGCTTGGCTGTACGCTTTTGGAGGGAGCCCATAAGCCTGAGATTTTTCTCGATCAGTGCGTAACGCTGCTCGACGCACGCGTAGCTCCGCAGCGGATCTTCCGGCGTGTGCAACGCGTAATCGAGAAGCTTGGCGATGGTGCTGGTGGCCACGTGCAGCCGGGTGTCCGACGAGCCATAGTAAATGAAGACCTGACCATCCTCGCGCGCCACCCAACCATTACTGAACACCACGCCCGAAACATCGCCGATCCGTTCCTCGCCTTGCGGGGCGAGGAAGTAGCCCGCCGGGCGGTGGGTGACCACCTGCGGGCGGTCGAGCTCGCAGAGGAGAAGGTAGAGCACATAACGCAATCCGGCCGCCGTGTTACGTACACCATGCGCCAGGTGTAGCCAGCCTTTCGGTGTTTTGATGGGCGCGGGACCGAGGCCGTTCTTCACCTCTTGGATGGTGTGATACTCACGGTTATCGATAATGGTCTCCTCATCAATCATCGCGTTTTCCATGCTGCAGGCGAGACCCCAGCCGATCCCTCCGCCCTTGCCGGCCTGAATGAATTCGTCCTGAGGCCGGGTGTAGAACCCGTATTGGCCATCGACAAATTCAGGGTGCAGCACCACGTTTCGCTGCTGCGGCGACTTGGTTTTCAAGTCGGGCAACCGCTCCCAGTTCCTCAAATCCTTAGTCCGGGCGATGCCGCATTGCGCGACGGCCGAGGAAGTGTCCCACGACGGGGTTTCAGGGTCCTTGCGCTCTGTGCAGAAGAGGCCGTAGATCCATCCGTCGGCATGCCGCACGACGCGAATGTCGTAGACGTTGATATCGGGGTCCTCGGTCTCCGGCATCAAGATGGGGTAATCCCAAAAGCGAAAGTTGTCGATGCCGCTCGGGCTTTCGGCAACGGCGAGGAACGATTTGCGGTCGACGCCTTCGACGCGAGCCAGTACCACAATCTTGCCTTCGTACTCCATGGCTCCGGCATTGAAGGTCGAATTGATGCCCAGGCGTTCCATCAGGTACGGATTCGTTTTCTGATCGAGGTCGTAGCGCCAGAACAACGGGGTGTGTTCGGCGGTGAGCACGGGAAATGCGTAGCGATCGAACACACCGTTGCCGGTTGGGATTCTGTGATTCCTGCGAGCCACGAGCTTCTCGTGGTTTCTGAGAAGTTTTTGCGCTTGGCGTCGGAATTCAGCTTGATTCATGTCGTGTCCTCCGGCCTCCGAATCTCCGTGCCCCGATCTGGGGAATACGGTAGTTGACTGCTGCAAATTGATGGGCGCAGGCTCGCGACCCCCTCACCCGGTCATCCTCCGTCGGGCACCTTCTGTGGACGAGGCGAATAAACTGCAGAAATAAGCATAATAGATTGCAGGCGAGAGAGGAATGG
>JBAVYG010000519.1:0-3801 GCA_049698675.1 Terriglobia bacterium | reverse complement strand
GTAATGAAGATGGTTGAGCCCGTAGAAATGCCGTTGCCGTCCAATCCTCACGTTTTACCGCGCCGCGACCTCGGTGCCCCGCAGACATCAAACCACGATCCTTGCGCCACCCGCCCGCACGTCGGGCCTCGCGGGTCGATCCCAACACCGTCCTGCGGCAGGAGTAGGCTCGAACGCCGAGCCAAGCCCATTTGGAACTCGCAGGGTCGTGAAGACGAAATAGTCTAGGAACTTCGCCCCGCTGTGCCACTGCCCGCCCTGGTCAGAGATTCGCTTGGCGGATTCTTCGTCTTTGAACTCAATCACATCGATCCAGGGGCGCTGCTTCGTTCCCTCGAAGTGTTTCCACCACACCTGCCCTTCCACCGGCACCATTTTGGCTCCCAGGCGGACCTCCGTTCCCGGCGTCTCTGAAACAACCTCGATTCCGGAATTGCGCAGCATCGCCGGTAGGCTTTCGAGCGCGCTCGGTAAGTCCTTCGCCAGCCTTGCCTGCTGAAGCGGCCGGGTGAGATCACCAGGGCGATCCATAACTTTTCTGAAATTATCCATAAAGCTGGGTTGAGTTTGGGCATGCGTTGGCGATGCTAGCAGCAGGAGTGTGACGCCGAAGACCCACACCATGAACGGCAGGCGGATGAATAAAGGGCTAATCTTTGACGTTGAATAGAAGGCTGACATGATATTTTTCCATAGCGATAGACGTTGAGCATCTAGTAAGGCAGCCACCATGACTCGAAGAGTTCGATAACCTCTCATTTTTCCTCCTGCTGAATACATCCGCTCGGAATAATCAAAGCTTTTGCTGAGCTCATCGGCGCCTATGGAAACGGGGGTGAACAGCAGCAGCACGCAGAAAGGGCAGAGGTGCGGGGCGAGAAGTCGTGATTTCTCCTGGGCTCCCACATGCCGATGTTACGTCCGGGAAAAAGACCGCGTCAATCGGGAGTGAGACCCCCGCATTGGTCTCTTCCCATCAGGTCCCGACCCTGGGCGAGTCTTCATCCTGGTAGAGCCTGCATAGCGCTGAGCGCGAGAAATCCTAGAACCTGAAATCGTAAGTAGAAAAGAGCAGAATTAGCGCAAATCCGTAATACTCAAGGGGTAACCCGTGCGATTTCAGTACGTTACCTTGCACGAGTCCAACTTGCGCCAGGTTTGATTTTCACAAGACAGCTCATTGTCACGACACTACTTAGGCAGTTTTGAGTTTTTGAACTTCTGAATTCGGGTAGAAGTCGTCCGGCGGATCAGCAAAGGGAGAATCCAGGCTCATACGAGTTTGGTCGAGGGCCGATAGACATAAAGAGATTCTATGACCGTGAATCAAAAGGGCACAGCCATGTCCGTTCGTATGATGAAGATAATTTGGCTGCACCTCTGTTCATTCCTGGTGCTCGGAATGCCACCCCAGACCTGGGCGCAGACCGACCTTTCGCAAGCCAGCCTCGAGCAACTGATGAGTATCGAGGTGACGAGTGTTTCCAAGAAGGAGCAGAAGTTGTCTCGGGTGGCGGCGGCGGTTTTTGTAATCACGCAGGAGGACATCCGCCGGTCGGGGGCCAGGAATATCCCGGACCTTCTACGCATGGTGCCGGGCATGGACGTGGCGCAGGCGGACGCGAACACCTGGGCGGTCAGTGCCCGGGGGTTCAACGACACCTATGCCAACAAACTGCTGGTGATGATCGATGGCCGCAGTGTCTACGATCCCGCCTTCGGAGGTGTCCTCTGGGACTTGCAGGACGTGCCGCTCGAAGACATCGATCGCATCGAGGTGATTCGCGGTCCGGGCGCCACGATCTGGGGCGCCAACGCTATGAATGGTGTCATCAATATCATCCTGAAGGGCGCCAAGTCTACTCAAGGCAGCCTGCTTAAGGCAGGAAGCGGGTCCAGCACCACCGCTCAGGGGCTCGTCCAATACGGCGGTAAGCTTCGTGGCCACGGTTTCTTTCGGGCCTTTGGGGAGTATTCAAACGACAGCAGCTTGACTTTCCCCTCCGGCGGCCGTGCGGCGGACGGCTGGCACATGTCGCACGGAGGCTTCCGATCGGATTGGGACTTGACGAGGAGAAACTCTCTTACCGTGGAAGGAGACTTCTACAACAGTGACGAAGGCGAAACTCTAACCACCTTCCTGTCACTTACCCCTCCCTTCGGAGCGACTTTCAACGAGCGCATTTTTGCTCGGGGCGGGGACATTCTGGCACGTTGGGACCACACGTTTTCAGACCGATCCGAGACGTTGGTCCAGATGTATTACGACGGCGGGCGCCGTCAGCAGTACGGTCTTCACGAGGATCGTAACACTTTGGATTTCGACTTCAAACATCATTTGGCTGTCGGGTCCCGCCAGGACCTGGTGTGGGGGTTCGGCTACCGGCGCGATTCATTTTACGTGCGACCGGGCTACTCGATCTCCATGATCCCTCCCGCAAGCGACGATCAGCTCCTCAACTCCTTTGTCCAGGACGAAGTCCGCCTCTCAGACTCCCTCTGGCTGACGCTCGGTTCGAAATTTGAGCACAATAGTTACACGGGCTTCGAGTATGAACCCGGCGCACGCCTACTGTGGTCCCCCAGCAACCGCCAGGCCGCCTGGGCGGCGATATCCCGTGCCATCCGGCAACCTAACTCTCGAGGATGTCGCAGTCCGTTACAACGTGGCGGCGTTTCCCGGCCCCGACGGACTTGTCTCCCTCGCGAGTGTGTTCGGCAATCCCAACTTCAGATCCGAAGAGCTTCTGGCTTATGAAGCAGGATATCGGGCCCAGGCAAGCCGCCGCATTTCCGCGGACGTCTCGGCCTTTTATAACATCTATGATCACCTCCGGACATTTGAGCCTGTTGAACCCTTCCTCGAATCGAGTCCCTCTCCTCTGCACCTGGTAATTCCTCAGGAGACCATGAACAAGATGCACGGCAATACTTACGGCGCGGAAGTCAGTTCAACCTTGAGTGTGTCGAGGTGGTGGAAGGTAAGTCCCGGATATGCGTGGCTCAAGATGAACCTACACGCTGACCCAGGGAGCCTGGATACAAATTCTCCGCTGGCCGTTGGCAATTCCCCACGGCATCAATTTCAAACCCGCTCCAGCATTGATCTGCCCCAGTATTTTGAGTTTGACAGCGGTCTCTATTACGTCGGGCGCCTCAGCGCTCTGGATGTTTCAAACCACGCGCGCGTCGATGCACGCCTTGGCTGGCGCCCTGGCCGCTCCTGGGAGGTGAGTGTTGTAGGCTAAAACCTCCTCGAGCCCCGGCACCTGGAGTTTTTCTACAACGCCGAGACCCCCGTCCAATCCACTCAGATTCCGCGGAGCGTCTTTGGCGAGATTCGTTGGTGGTTCAACGAGCGTATGCGTTGAAGAAGATTAGATTTCACAAGGGAGGCGCCCTTCGGCCGGGCGGCAAGGTCATATCGTGATGCTGAGGCGCTGCAAACACCGACATGACGCCTGTTTCATCGTCCCGCTTCTGCTGGCTTTGGCAGCGTCCGCCTTTGGGCAAACCCCGCCCAAGGATCTCTCGGAAGCCAGTCTGGAAGACCTGATGAATATCAAGGTCGAGACCGTCTATGGCGCCTCCAAACATCTGCAGAAGGTGACTCAGGCGCCTGCTTCCGTCACGATCGTGACCTCGGACGAGATCCGTCGCTACGGCTACCGAACGCTAGTGTCCTGAGTCATAAGTTCGTTGAATAAATGGAAGTTCTCGTGCATTGGGTTTATAAAAGGAGGATTCCAATGCAACGAGGACGCCCTGTACCGAAATTGAGCTTGACTGCCGAAGAGCAAG
>JBAVYG010000518.1:0-1929 GCA_049698675.1 Terriglobia bacterium | reverse complement strand
GTTTGAGATTTTCCGGGAGAAGTGGGAAAGGGCGAAGCGGGAGGGGCACTATTGGTACGTTGTCTCCGCCCAGGGTGGTAGTAGGATAGACAGGTGGCGACTCGAGGCGTCCTCACCTACCGAGGGGAGCGCTCACAGGGAAAGCCGATTGCTTATGGCTAAACACCCCGACCGATTCTATGAAGTGCTTTCTCGCGATAAAGTGCTGGAGGCACTGAAAAAGCAGCTACTCAAAGACTTCGATGAAGATCAGCATCCGCCCAATGCTCGGGCGTGAACATGGGGTCTGAGTAGCAACGGAAGCAAGGTTGGACTGGAATGACGCAGCTTACGCCGGCCCCCCCGCCAAAAAATGGCTAACCAGACACAGCCGCGACGGGCTCACCAGGGCTTACCTCGGCTGTGGTCTCGAAATTCAAGCTCGTCCGTGCCTGTGAACCCAGCCACGGCGGTGGGTGAGTTGACGATATTGTGCTCGTACGAGCCCGAGGAGTTGGCCGTCCAGGCTACTTCAGGAAATCGGCCGAACGCTCCGGACGGAATCGGCACATCAGGTTTCCAGTGATGGAGGACCTTGCATTGCATGCGTCTACCAGGATCGTTACGGTCGACACTGTCGAACCAGTAGCAGGCGAGCACTGCTGAGAGTCTTGGGCAGCCCGGCTGATTACTTTCGTCGGGGAGCAGTACACCTGGAGCTGGAGCTCGGCCAATATTCATTGCGGCAAGCTCGTTTCGGAACCTCATGATCGCTTTGGGGAAGTCATCGCGGAGCCGCCCGTCGTCAAGCGATGCTCCGTACAGCGCACACTCCACGTCCAGCATCTGCATGTGGTAGTCTCCCAGAAATGCGACGAGAAGCATGGGCTTTCCGGTCCGGGCATACTTCCGATATTTTTCCAGAATCCTTTCTCCTATCTTTTTCGCTCTGTCCCCAGCGTCGACGGTGCATTTCATGCGGAGATCCCGCAACTCTTTAGGGACGCTCGCCACCGCGCGGAGGATGGGTCGATTTGTGCGGGAGGGATTGCGAGTCAGAAAAACGTCGACGATGAATTCCTGCTTGGCGGCCCTTATGATCATATCGGGCGTCAGGCGCGAGTCCACCTTTGGCCCGAATTCGGGGTCCAGGTGGAGGCGGCGCAGCAACTCGTGGGCAACCAGTTCATACAGCAGGGAGTCCACGCCGTCTTCGTCGGCAGACCGGACGCTCTCGAGCAGTTTCTTTTGCTTATTGCTGGCGACGTTGGCAAAACAAAGTTCAAGGAAGTCGCGTGTCTCGCGGGCAGCTGGCTCGGGGGCAGCCACGATCCATCTAGCGCAATCACTCAACTTGCCATTTTGCGTTAGCGCGCCGAGGAGCATTGGACAATTTTAGTGCACTCACACTGGCCGGGTCAACGATCTCGCCGGGTGGCGCAGACATGCGGCAGTTCACATGTCTGCGATAGAACCGACGCCTGGTTGACGGTAATGAGGCGGCAGCGGCCTGAATTTGCCCTGTTCGATCTTCCGGCTCTGCCGTGAGGCGATTCGTCAGTCTTGATTATGGGCTCTGATTGTGCTACATTGTAGCTCACGAGGAGAGTGCATGATGTCCGAGAATTCCATTGTCCGCGCCCGGATCAACGAACGGATCAAAGACGAGGCCGCTGCTGTGCTTGGGGCTATGGGTCTTACCGTGTCCGACGCCTTCCGCATGATGATGGTGCGGATTGCGACGGAAAGAGCGCTACCGTTCGAGCCTCTTATTCCAAATGCAAAAACCGTTGCGGCGATGAAGGCCGCGCGCCGTGGCGAACTCGCCACAGCGGGAAAACCGGGCAAGCTGCTCGCGAGGCTGAATGCGGACGACAGAAGACGCTTAAGATTCGATCTCTCTGAGTAAACCCCCTCACCCGGCCCGCCCCGGCTGAAGAAAACGCCGGC
>JBAVYG010000517.1:0-2502 GCA_049698675.1 Terriglobia bacterium | reverse complement strand
GCATCACCTACCGCGAGGCTCATCTGGCAATGGAAATGGTCGCCGACAGCAGGAAGATGCTGGCTTTCGAACTGGTGGAGATTAATCCCATCATTGATGTCATGAATAAGACGGCGATACTGGGCGTCGGCTTGGTCAGTTCCGCTCTTGGAAAGAAGATTCTGTGAAAAAGAAGATTCGGTTGGGAGTCCTTTTTGGTGGACGCTCGGGTGAGCACGAAGTCTCACTGACTTCCGCCGCTTCAGTGATGAAGGCGCTCGACCCGGCGAAGTATGAAGTCGTGCCGGTCGGCATCACGCGCGAAGGCCGATGGCGGGTGGGGTCCGGAGCGTTCGGACTCTTGACGGAGGCGGCGGGAGATGATGCGGCGCAGCAAACGGCGCCCTTACAGGCGGTGCTCGAGGAAGGCAGGGCGGTCACGCCGTCGGTTGATCCGACCGGCCCGAAACTTCTTTCGCTGGCCAAGTCATCCCCTGCTCCAAATGCTCGCCCGGAAGTGGACGTCATATTCCCCGTACTCCACGGCACATTTGGGGAGGATGGAACTATTCAGGGATTACTCGAGCTCGCAGACGTTCCTTACGTGGGTGCGGGAGTCCTGGCTTCCTCAGCGGGCATGGATAAAGACGTCATGAAGCGGTTGTTCCGCGATGCCGGATTGCCTGTCGTTCCCTGGGAATCGGTGCTCCGGAGGGATTGGGAGAATGACCCTGCGGGCGTTCGCAAGAGGATTGAGAAACGGCTGCGCTACCCGCTGTTCATTAAGCCTGCCAACTTGGGGTCATCCGTGGGGATCACCAAGGTGCACGAGCCGCAAGAGCTTCAAGCCGCCATGGACTTGGCCGCGCAATACGACCGCAAGATCCTTGTGGAGAAGGCCGTCGACGCGCGGGAGATCGAGTGCGCGGTGTTAGGAAACGATAACCCGGAAGCCTCCGTGCCTGGGGAGATTATCCCCGCCAACGAGTTCTACGACTACGAGGCGAAGTACATCAAGGAAGGCTCCGAGCTGGTGATTCCCGCCCCCCTCAGTCCCCGCCAGACCAAACGCGTCCAGGAGTTGGCGGTCCGAGCCTTCAAAGCCATCGACTGCGCAGGCATGGGCCGCGTGGACTTCGTACTGGACCGGAAGAGCGGAAAAATCTTCGTGCTGGAAATCAACACCATCCCCGGATTCACTTCCATCAGCATGTATCCCAAGCTCTGGGAGGCCAGTGGCGTCCCCTACTCCAAGCTGCTTGACCGGCTCATCGATCTGGCCCTCGAACGCCACCGCGACAAGACACGCACGCGGTACGAGTATGCGCCGCAGTTTGGCAGGCGGAAGAAAGAAAAAGTGGGTAGTGGGTCATGAGGCGAAGTAGGCGGAAAGGGCGTTTTTCATTCCCAATCCGGCTTAAGAGGTAGGATAGGCTGTTATCGAAAGATATTGGTAAAGACTTGGCGACAAGGCAGGAGTGATCTGCCCAATCGGAGGCCAACCCTGCAAATCTCAAAGATTTGCTTTGGTGGCGATGCCCGACTATGCAATCCTTGGATTCAATGGTGCTGATGCTACCACCGACGGTTCTGGGATCGGCCGCGCTTGACGGCGTCGCCCCGGAAGGGTTAGCATTGCGCCCCAGTCGTTCCCGAATTTCCTTTGGAACCGGACAGACGCATATGGATTTGCCCAGCGCAGCCCCCCAAAACCGGCGAACACACTTCAGGGACCCTTGGCGCGGGGAATCGGAAAACTTCCAAAAGCGGCAGCAACGGAGGCTTGATGGAACTCGAGACCGTCCGTGAGAAGCAACTGGATGCCTATCTTAAGAACGCGTCCGCGCAGGACGACCAAAAGCTGAGAATACCCCTTAAGGGCAAGCCGGAACACCTCCAGGTCTACCGCGTTCCGATCAAGTATCTCATCTACAACATCAGAAACGGTCGCTTCGCTGCCGAGCTTCTCGCAAAAGAAAGCCAGCTCAAACGCAAACTGGATCCGGGCACTCCGGATGATGCGAAAATAATCCAGAAACTCCTCCTCGAGCTGAATCAAAGTGAAACAGACGCTCTGAAGGCAGATCTGCGGGACAACGGCCAGCTAGATCCAGGAGTCATTACAAGGGACGGGGCTGTAATCAACGGGAACCGGCGAATGGCAATTCTCACCGCTCTCCATGACGAGACTCACGATCCAAGGTTTGAATATCTTCGCGTCGCTCGTCTGCCCAAGGATGTTGACGAGAAGGACCTTTGGAGAATCGAGGCCGGTCTACAATTTGCCAAGGAGTTCCGGCTCCCCTACAGCCCAATCAACGAGCTGCTGAAGCTCAAGGAAGGGCGGGACAGCGGATTTTCCTCTGCGGAAATCTCTAAAACCCTCCTCGGTCGGTTCACACCGAGCAAGGTGGATGAGAAACTCGCAATCCTTAAGCTTATCGAGAGTTATCTCCACTTCATCAGCCGGCCTGGCCAGTATCACGTCGTGCAAGACGAACGCGACGTTGAGAAATTCAATAG
>JBAVYG010000516.1:0-1511 GCA_049698675.1 Terriglobia bacterium | reverse complement strand
GTCATTCCGAGCGCAGCGAGGAATCTTGCTCTGATCTTTTCTTCGCGATCCACCCCGAAGCAGAGCGAGATTCCTCGCTGCGCTCGGAATGACACAGTGGGACAACAGCAGGAAGGCCAGCAAGGCGGTGAAGACCAGCATTTGCTGGCCCCCAAAATTCATCCAGTGCCCCATGAATCCGTGGATCCGGGTCAATGTCATGTAGTAGTAGACACGGTCCTGGTGAAGGTGACGAACAGTGTGATACTGAATAACAAACTGGGCTATTCCCACCAAACCGGCTAAAGCCGAAACGAGAAAAAGCCCTCGAAAAAGCGCTCCCAAGTGCCTGGCGCTGGCCACCAAGTTTACACTCAGCAGCAAGATCAGAAAAAGGACCAGCTTGCGGACAGCGACCCAGCCTCCAGCCGGATGTTCGGCCCACAGGATTGAATTGAGAGTGGTCAGGCAGAATAGAAGCAACGGCAGCTTGAGCGGTGGGAAACTGATCGTGGGACGGCTGCGTAACAAGTGGGTCAAGTAAGCGACGGTGGCAGCGGCAAGAAAGGCCTGCGTCACAGTTACGGAAATCAGGAGCGTGAGGATATGTAAACTGAAAAACAACGCCGCCCACCGCGCTGCTGTGGCGTGGGGGAGTTCCGTCCACCAAGATTCGATAAGGCCGCGTAAACTCGTCACTCGAGTTTCCAAAGAAAAGAAGCTTTCAGCTATCAGTTATCAGCTATCAGAGTGCTCTCGCTGAGAGCTGATAGCTGACCCGCCGTGGCGGGATAGCTTATCCTTGGTCTTCCCCACTTACCCCTGCCACCTTCCTTAGGACGGTCAACGCGTCCTTTGCCGCCAGCATAACGAGCAGGGGCGCCGTGACCAGCACGTTTCGGTTGTAGGCCAAGGCCTCGCCCAACCGCCCGTGAAAGAATGCCGCCAGGGCGCGCGTGCTCCCGCAGGCCGGACAGGCGGCAAGGTGCAAAAGGCGGCGCCACAAGCACAGGTCGGGGCCTCGCGATATAGCCTCCGGCGGCAGCACACAGAACCCTGTCAGCACAACGCCCAGGGCCAGCAACCGCGGTACGCCGCGGGAAAACAGCGCCATCCATCACCTCTGTCGCAGCGGATTGCCCTGCGCATCGGGCAGCTTGTTCATCGCGATCAGGATGACATCGACCAGCCACCAGATGCCACAGCCCCCAAGGGTTACGAGTTTCAGAATCCCCAGCCCAACGTAACCCAGGTAAAAGCGGTCCACTCCAAACGTCCCCAGAAGGATGGAGAGAATCAGCGCCACCATCCAGTCCTTTTCGCCGCCATGCCCGAGCCTCACGCCACACTTCACGCAGATTTCCGCGCCCGGCACCGTCTCCTGCCCACAGGACTGGCAATAGCGGTACCCCATCAGTGGCCTCTGGCCACAGTTAATGCAGTATTCCGCGTTGTCCGCCAACTGCCTTGCACAATTTCGACAATACATAAAGGGTCCTCACACGAGGGGATGCAACCTACGCCAACGCGTT
>JBAVYG010000515.1:0-6973 GCA_049698675.1 Terriglobia bacterium | reverse complement strand
CTTCTGTGCCTGGAAGAGTCTTTCTTGTAGTCTGCCACGCTCTTCCTCCGTGTCCTTGCGCTCCTGAATGTCCTGAATGAGGGCTAACACCTGGACGGGTAGGCCCGGAGTGTCTTGGATAAGGGAGAAATTCTCCAAGCACAATTTAGGCGCACCGGACTTTTGCACATAGAGTCTTTCCGTGCTGTGAACCAGCAACTCCCCGCTCTGAATTTCTCCAACCACCTGACCAATGTCGGCACGGTTTTGGGGGTGGGTCAAGTCCGCGTACCCAGTGCCCAGAAGCTCCCCAGGCTGGTAATCCAGCATCCGTGCGAAGGCGGGACTTATGGCGACAAGTTTCCCTTCGGCAGTACACAGCGCCGCGCCGATGGTTCCACAGGCAAAAAGGGAGCGAAGAACATCACCCTTTGGTAATAGCCCTACCTTCGATAAACTGAGGTCGATTGCGAACTGAGCACCCGCCTGCTGCGGCCCTTTCGAAGCCTCAACCGATTCGTTGACCTGGCAAACCTCGGCGCCAGTTGGAATCGTGAAAGAGGATGTCTCAACACAAGACTCCTCACGCGACACTCTGGCGGTTCGCTCCGACATTCGGGCCCTCATCCTGTCTTTCGGCAGAAATGAACAGAATCTTAAATAGGCGGGAAGGTGGGGACATTCCGCCGCGCTACAAGGTCGGGATTACCTCGTTTGTGATGTCATTTATAGCGGCCACAACCTCCGCTGCGGCTTCGTAAGCGCGCTGATAGCGGATCAGCTTCGCAGCCTCTTCATCCCACGACACACGCGCCACATCCGCGCGTTGGTTTTGCAGTTGCATGAGGACCAAGCCCACGGCTTCTTGCTCGTCCGTGGCGCTTGATACCTTGTTGCCGACCGTGCAAACAAGGTTCGAGTAGAATTCCGTCGCTGTCTCACCGTTTACGACCGCCTGCTTCTGAATGTTCGCCATGGCCAGAGCATTAGCGTTGTCCCCTTGTGTGCCGTCGGCGCTGGCGGCGATCCTGGAGGGGTCGGTAATGGCCGTGGCAAAGCCCTCGGCCGCGCCGGCCTTTGCTCCCCGCGAAGGCTGGACAACCGGTTGGAAGAAGTTGCCCCCCCGGTCGCCCTGCAAATCGCGGCCTTTTCGGTTCTGGATGTTGACACAGTGGATGATACCCTCTGCAAGGTTATCCAAGCCAGAAATAGCGGACGGGATCCCCTGGTCCCGCGCTTCCAGCAGTCCTGCCAGTTGGCCACCCGTAAACTTCGAAGTCACATCGGCGCCTGGAGAGAAGATGTGCAGGAATCCAGTGTCCGCGTCCACCGCCGTGCTTAGGGCAAAACTCTGGGCGGCGGCGACCAGCGGCACCTCGTTGCTCGTCGTAACTGTGAGGCTTCCGTCGCCCGAGTCCGTCGCCACCACGTCCACAAGTTTCGAAAGACGGTTCAGCACCGAGTACCGCTGATGCTCGAGCCTCCCGCCCCGCTCGCTGTCGCCTTGTGGACTTGCGACGGGTCGATTCAGGCTGGCCAACTGTGCCGTGTCCGAGTCGATCTCTTCGACCGTCTGCCTCACCTCCTGGTCAACCCTTTCCTGAATGGTACGCAGTTGCTGCCCGGTCTCGTGGAAGGCCGAAGCCAAGTTTTGTGCTGCGGAGATTACCTCTTGACGCGCGGGGATATGGATGGGATTTGCAGAAAGCTCCTGGAAGCTGTTAAACAACCGGTTGATGGCGTCTCTGAGCCCGGCGCCCTTTGTTTCAGTGAAAAGCGACTGCACCCGATTCATGGAGGTCACAAAAGATCTGAGACGGTTCTGCTGCTGGGTTTCTGCGTCGATCAGAAGTTCCAGGATAATGTCGCGGATGCTTTGGACTCCCTGGGAATCTACCGCATTGCCGATCGAAATCTGCCCTGTATCCAGAGGGTGGGCCTCACCCAGAATGGGAAGTTGCCGGGAGTGACCGGACGGGTTGACGTTGGAGAGGTTATTCGCAGTAGTGTCAAGCGCGCCTTGCTGCGCAAGAAGAGACCGCACCGCAATCGAAAGACTTCCGAATAGATTCGACACAGCTCAGACCCTTTCCTAACCATGGAAATCACCACGCGCTCCCGCCCGGCGATGGACTGTAAGTGCCGATGCAGCTGGCCATCACGTTGATCAGAACATTGATCGAGCGGCGCGAGTGCCTCAACAGCCCCGCGTAGACTCGGTTCAGCCGCCGCACGCGCTTCTGGACCACTTCGAGATCGTCCATGACTTGTCGCAACTGCAGTGAGCAGTCAGCATCACAAAGCCCTTGGAACGCCGCCAGACTCATCCCCTCAGGTTGCAGGCCGGATGCCGCAGCCAATTGGCGCCGCAGAACCCTCAACTCGTCGTCCAGGGCGCGGATTCCGGAACAGAGGCTTTTCTGATACAAAACATGCTTACGAATCGCTTCCAAGTCCATGCTCGTGAAAGACTCTCGGCATTCGCGAAGTTCCCTGGCCGTCAGCCGCAGACTTGCCACTCGCCTCTTGAGAAGCTCAATGTACTGCCGAGTTTGTGACCTCTTCATGGCTCAGGCCGAAATGTCAACGTGATGGTCTTGCTCGTTGTCGTCAATCGGCTCCTCCCCTTCATTCATTTCTGTTTCACGGTCCTGGGTTCGGAGCCTTTTCTCCAGGCGGTACGGGGCCGCATGTGCCCGCTGTTCTCGCAGGTCTCCGGCGCGCATGGGCTCAGTTATGGGGGAGGTTGATAACTCACCCGTTAGCGCGGTCGCCTAGCTTTCATCGCCCCCATTACTCTTTGGCCCAGCAGATCAGAAGACATCGCCTGCGCAATCTGCTGGTTGGGCACCTTGTAGCTACCCGCCTCGAGCGCTTGTCTGAGGACCGCAATACGTTCTTGGCGCAGGTCCGGCAAACCGTCGAGATCCGACTTCAATCGTTGAACCTTCTCACGGTCAATCGAAAACTGGACCTCATCTGGGAAAAGGCCCACCTTCTTTCCTTGATTTTGGGCTGGTGAGGGCAACGCCGCAACCCTTTGTGGCTCAACGATTTGGGGGAAGGCAAAGGAAGCATCAATCTTCAGCCGTTAAGTCCTCCTACATTATCGGCACCATGGGCAGAAGCTTTAGCAGGATGCTGAAAAAGCCCCCCCTGTTATTCCGAGGAGTGCGCCATTCTTATTGGCGGACGACGAGGAATCTCCCTTTGTCTCCAAAGAGAGATTCCTCGCCCGTAGGGCGGGATCGGAATGACAACGTTCACGAAGGTTTTTCAGCATCCTTTAGGCTTTCGTGACTTGCTGCAAATCCTGGTTCCTGAGTCCCGAGACCTGAATCCTGTTCTTCCCCACATGCCACATACGGCCTACCGTCTACCTCCTTTCTTTTCAACTACATTCCCGTTTTTGACAGCTAACTATCTTCCTTTTCATAGACATTCCCGCTTTGCCTCCGAGTTTTCCACAGCGGTCCTTTGTTTTCAATAACATTCCCGCCTCGTTGCTTCACTTTTTGAACTTATCATTTCCTCTCCATGCACGGGGTGACATCTTGTCGTTGGCTGCGGAACCGTCGAAGCGTCCCGCCAGCTCCTCGAACGCAGTAGGCAGAAGGCAGTCGGCGGTGACGAGGAGTCAGAAGGCAACTCACAATCCATTCACAATTCAGAATTCAGCATTGCTCCAGCCCCTGTCACCTGACACCTGAATCCTGAATCCTGTCTCTTGCACCCCAACTTACAATACTAGCCTATCTGCTGCGGCATGTCAAGAGACATCAAGGAGGACTTTCCCCATTTTTTGTCCGTGCCAAGCGAGGAAGAGTTGCAGGGGCCAAGAGTCGGGCGGCGGGGCGGTAGTGGGGGGACGGCCTTGGGAGAGCACTTTCAGGAACATCTCAATGTTGTAGCTGAAGGCTGATGGCTGCCGGCTTCTTCCTTCCGGCACGATTAACGGAATAAATCTCCGGCACACAGTAAGCTATAATGATAACGGAAGTGCATGCGGGCTGGTGTCCGTCCGGGACTTCAAATCCTGCGGGTCTGCCTATGGTGGACCGGTCGGTTCGATTCCGACACACTTCCGCCAGTCTTATCGCCGAAGGCTACGGTAAGCTAGCGGGTGGTCCTGGATGAGTCCACGAAAGCAGAAGCCTTTCCGAGCCACAAAGGAAGTCAAGCGGCGAGCGCGCAGAGAGATCGGGTCGCCTCCGCCGACCCAGCGCCATGAAAGCCGCAAGCACAAGCCCCCCAAGCACAAGAAACAAGAATTGCAAACAGCCGAAGAGGGTACGTAATAGCCTTGTCCATGATGGACCCAACAATTGGGACAATCAGGAGATGACCTTGGTCAGCACGACCCCCTACCCCTCCTCAACGGAGGAGGGGAGCCCACCCCACGGAAGCATCAAGCGATTTGTGCGCCGGGTCTAAGGCCGCGGGCCGAGTTGCCAATGGTTCTTGACTTGCAATCCGCTTGGCTGATCATGCGGCAGGGCGGGATGACACCCTGGACCCAGGATGGAGGGCAAAGGCACGAGTGATACCACCTTCGGGTCTGTCATGCTCATCCCGCCATGCGGGAGAAGCATCTCGGCATTATTTTTCGCACTGATTGCGCTGTCAAATGCGGGGATTCTTGGCTTCGCTCAGAATGACACACGGCGGGGTTATCCTCTACGAATGACGAACGGTGCCTATGAGTTGGGGGTTACCGCATTGCCGGAGGGCAATTGTTGGTCGAGTGAATCTCGGATCTGCTGCCACACTTCCTCCGGCGTTTTGAGGAACAGGTCTGCGATCTGCGGATCGAATTGCATGCCTCGCTCGCGGGAGACCTCCGCATAAACCTCTTGCAACCCGGTTGCTTTCCTGTAGGCCCGGTCGGAGGTCATGGCATCCAGCGTATCAGCCAGCGAGAATAAGCGCGCTCCCAGCGGAATTTGCTCCCCGGCCAGCCCATCGGGGTATCCCTTTCCATCGTATCGTTCGTTATGATGCCGGACGACAGGTGCGGCGGCTCTGAGGAAGGGAATTCGGTTTAACATTTCCTCTCCCGCCAAAACATGCCGGTGCATTTGGAGCCATTCCTCTTCAGTGAGCTTTCCTGGATTAAGCAGGATGGAGTCCGCCACCGCAATCTTGCCAATATCGTGCAAAAGCGCAGCATGACCGAGTGGAGGCATGAGTGCCGGCGGGTAACTGACCAAGCGGGCCAGATGGAGCGTGTAGGCACGTACACGCAGAGAATGTGCGTAGGTTTCGTGCTCGCGCGCGTCGAGGGCATGGACGAGAGCTTCCAGTGTGGTTTGGTAGTTTTCCTCCAATTCACGCAAGGCCTGCATCAAATCCCGCGTGCGGCGCCCGATGCTGGCTTCCAGTGAGGTGCGGTAAGCGCGTGATTCGCGCTCCATTTGGAGCAGACGGAAGGTTCGTGCAATAGACTGCTCCAAGGTCCCAATGGTAAAGGGCTTTAAGAGGAAATCTGACGCCCCCAGGTGCAGGGCCTCGATGATTAGCTCAATCTGGACTTGGCCGGTGGCCAGAATGAATCCCACGTCCCATTTCGACTGCCGCGCCAGGGCCAAGAGCTCCATGCCGGAACATCCAGGCATCCAGATGTCACAAAAAATGATGTCGAAATTTCCTCTTTCAATGGCTTCCAGCGCGCTCGCGGCATTTTCGGCAACACTCACTCCCGAAGCCATCGGCGCGATGGCTAGCTTTAAGAACTCGCATACAGAGGGGTCATCGTCAACCACTAAGACTTTTGGTAGGAAAGGTTCAAACATGGGCTGGTTCCATGAGAGCGCCTCCATAAGGGCAAGCAGGCTCGCTCTCCAAGTAGGCGCCAACGAACTGCATTAAGTTCCCTCATAGTGAGAATCGGATTTCCCTCCGCCGACTTTAGCAGGTCGCTGAAGCAGCCGATTCCGGTGTGATTCCGAGTGCAGCCAAGATTCTCGGCAATTAGGGCGGCTGACAATTAACAGTTCACAGGCAACAGTGAGGGCCGACCCAACTCCCTTAGTGGTCTTTGCAAGCACATCATACCGAGCGGAGCGAAGAATCTGGCCATTTAAGTACCGCGACGTGCCGCGGAGAAAGGGTTTCTTGAAATGACATGTGCCGTTGCGGATGGCAGTTCCTCGCCAGGAAACCAAAGTGCAGTTCATTGGGTTTCTGGCGACTAGGGACGGCAGCCAAGTCCGGCCTTAAGGTTCACTGAACTTTTTGCTAATCCCCCTCGCTTTTTTTGCCGATGTGAGAAATGGCTAATGAGAACGGGCATTGGAGATGAGTTATGGAAGAGCGATCAGTCCCGAGGGGAGAAACCATGCGCATTCTGGTAGTAGAGGACGACAAACCCGTCGCCAGCTTTGTAAAGAAAGGTCTGGAATCGGAACAGTACGCGGTGGATTTGGCGTGGGATGGGGAGGATGCTCAGTCGTTAGTTGGTGAGGCCAACTTTGACTTAGTCATCCTGGATTTGATACTTCCCAAGATCGATGGGCTGGAAGTGCTGAAACACATACGTAGCCGAAAGCCCTCCCCTCCGGTGCTGATTCTTTCCGGTCGCGCAGCAGTGGAGGATCGGGTGAAAGGGCTGGACCTCGGGGCGGACGATTACCTGACCAAGCCGTTCTCGTTTAGCGAGCTGTCAGCTCGAGTGCGAGCCTTGCTGAGGCGACCTCCTAATCCGCTTGGTATCGTGCTGCGCGTGGAGGAGTTAGAACTGGATCGGGCGGAGAGGGTGGTCAAGCGGGCGGGCCGCCGCATCGACCTAACGCCACGCGAATTTGCCTTGCTCGAATATCTCATGCGTAATGCGGGACGGTGTGTGACGCGCGCCATGATTATCGAGCATGTCTGGAATTTTTCCTTCGACACCATGACGAATGTGGTGGATGTTTACATCAACTACTTGCGGAAGAAAGTCGATCAGGATTTTGAAAGCAAACTCATTCACACGGTTCGCAACGTTGGCTATGAG
>JBAVYG010000514.1:0-2933 GCA_049698675.1 Terriglobia bacterium | reverse complement strand
GCCGGGAAGCCAATCCCCGGTATTGACCACGAGGTAGCGGATGGCCCAGGTCTCATCGTCGAAATAGAACTGCTCCACCGTTCCAATCTCCCCATCCGTGGCTCGGATCGCAAAACCCTTTAGATGGTTGACATTTCTTAACATCGTTTTATCCTCCTTGCCATTTCGTAACTTAACGCGAGATTATCTCGCACTGACCGCGGCGTGTGGTGCAACTTCCGCCGGGCGAGTCGTCTGCAAAATGTCCTTCACCTTGGCCACCTCGTCCACCGTGCCGTGGGCCAGGACGAGGAATTTGTCAGAACGGCTGGTCTATGTTTCAAGCCGGTCAGTTGACACAGTCGTGGTCTCCGGGAACCAGCCGATATCGTTATACCCCAGCAGCTTTTCCCGTTGCTGCCCAGTACTGCTCACCGATCTGGTCAAAAGGGCTCATCCAGTTTGTGACGGGGAACCACAGTGTGAACCGGGGGAAATTACCGAGAGTTCAGCAGGGAGGATCGTCATGTCTCTATGCGATCCTGAGGCGCTTGAACACGGGCACTTTGGCGAAGTCCAAGAGGAATGCAAAGACCGCTGCCGCCGCGAGTATTCCTCCCACAACAAATATAGGCAGAGGAGTCATGGCGATTCCGCAAGTCGCCAGCGTTGAGGCGATCAGCAGATCAACTACAGACGACCCGAGGAGCCACCGGCTTGGACGAGAGGACCACAGGCGCCGGCGTTCACGATTCGTATAGGTCGTTGCTTGATTGCCGAACACGATGACCACGAAGGCCAGAGTTCTTAGCGTTTCGATTCCAAGACCCAGGCGGAATTTGGCGATGGCCAGGATGGCGGTGCAAAAAACCAGCTCGGAGACTCCCATGAAGACACCCGCGATCGTCAATTCGCCGATTCGCCAGGCATTGGGCGTCGGGGACGGTCGTACGTTGTCCGTCGTCATGGACATGCCGAGGAGGTCGCCGGTGAGCATGATGATGACCATCAACATGGGAGTCAGGATCGCCTGGCCGGTCATGACCAGACCCACCGCCAGGAAGAGCACCTGGACAGTTTTCTTGGTAAGCGAGTTTAGCGCATAAGTCAGGATGCGCTGGAACGTCACGCGGCCTTCCTTTACCGAAGCGACGATGCCGCCGAGTCCTGGTTGGGTCAGCACGATGCCGGCCGCGTCCATCCCCTGAAAAATCAGCAGGAACGCATAGCGATTGAACGCGTAGTGAAGGCGTTGCAGCGAGCTCAACTCCTCAACGTGTTCTCCCAGGAGTTTTTGATACCGCTTCTTCGACTTGCAAAAGGGCTTCACAATCGTTGGCCACTCTCTGAGTTTGACCTTTTCTCCGGGCCGCACACGGAAATCCTTGGAATTGATTTTCATCTTCATCCCTCCGGTGTCACGAGCTCGGTGGCTTGCGCTGAGCACTCATGGGGCTCAGGAGGACGTTGACGCAGCCTTCGCCCGTCCCGCCTAATCTTTCCTAATCTCTCGCTCCGCCTCAAGCCAGTCTTGACCTGCTTGGCCATCGCCGCGGCCTCGCTGCTCGTAGAGTTCATAGGCCCGTGTAGCGATCTGCGGTGTAAGGTCGAGCGGCCTCCTGGCCAACAATGGGGCCTTAGTAGGGTCAAAAATCCGATAGGCGAGCAGTTTCACGCGGTCATTCATGAGGAACCACACCAGCGCATAGCCCCAAACGAAGGCTGCCCAGCCCCAGCCGAGGGGTGTCATAAACAGCCCATAAACCGCAATCAGAGTCGCCAGCGTTTGCGTGCCGACCACCGCTACCCATAGAACCCGCGCGGGGCGTATGGACCAGAACGGGGCGCGCGTGCGCGTCAGGAAAATCGTCAGATGTCCGGCCACGGACAGCTTCAGGTACATCAGCGTCTGGATGTGCGCGCGGTCGAGGTGAAAGACGCGCTCGCCAAGATAAAACAGGCCGAAGGCGGAGACGACCCCGATGACGCCCAGCACCGTGGCGATCCCCAGCACCAGGCGCATGTTCCAGGCCTCGGGCTTATCCTTGTAATGAACGTTGTCATAGGCGATGGACAGGATGGCGCCGTCGTTGAGCAACGCCAGCATCACGATCATCACTGCGGTCAACGGATAGAAGTTAAACACCAGGATCGCCAGCGTCATGAAGAACAGCACGCGTAGCGTTTCGGCGATGCGGTAGATCGCGTAGCTGTTCATCCGCTGGAAAATTTTCCGGCTCTCCTTGATCGCGTCAATAATCACCGACAGGCCGGACGCCAGCAGGACGATGGACGCCGCCGCGCGCGCCGCGTCCGTCGCGTCCGAAACGGCGATGCCGCAGTCTGCTTTCTTCAGCGCGGGGGCGTCATTCACCCCGTCACCGGTCATGCCGACGATGTGGCCGCGCTGCTGCAAGACATCCACAATGTGGAACTTATGTTCGGGGAATACCTGGGCGAAACCGTCCGCTTTTTCGATGGACTCCGCCGACTGCGCCGTCTCGTGATGCTTGGTGTCGCCCAGTCCGCTGGCATCAAGGGTGTTCGTGCCCAGCCCCAGTTGTCGGGCAGTTTCTCGAGCGATGGCGATTTGATCGCCCGTAACCATCTTGACGTTCACGCCCATCTGTCGCGCAGTCGCGATGGTTGCTTTGGCATCTTCCCGTGGCGGATCGAACAAGGGCAACACGCCAACAAACTGCCACTTGCCTTCCTGATCTGCCCGGGCCACGCCCAATGAACGGAACCCGCGCGCCGCGAATTCGTTGACCGCCTTTTCGACGGCGGGCTTCACCTGCCCGGCGTTGGCCGACAACTCCAGGATGATCTGCGGCGCGCCCTTCGTCACCTTTAACGTCTTCCCGTCTTTGCCTTTGACGGCAGCCTCGGTGCGTTTATGGACCGGGTCGAACGGTTGGAAATGAACCACCTCATAAGCCTTCAAGGCCTCTTTG
>JBAVYG010000513.1:0-4654 GCA_049698675.1 Terriglobia bacterium | reverse complement strand
GTTCCTGGCCACGATTTTCCTCCGCGCGCTGGGCTTGAAGAATGATTCCGAGATTATCAAGGCTTTCTACGGCGTGGAAAAGATTTCCCTGAAGGACCGGAAACTCTTTTTGGAAGTCTCCGAGGCCCTGATCGGAACAAAACTCTCCAAGAATATCGAGCATGCGCGAACTCATGAGACCGTGGTGAACGCCGGGAGGAAGATTACCGAGTCGGTTTACAAGGAGATTCAGAAGGCTCGGATCACGCAGATCGAGGTGGCGGCGCACGATTTGGAAGGAGCCTTTGCGGCGGCTGACATGGTGGATCCGGCGACCGGGGAAGTGATTCTGGAGGCGAACAACGAGCTTACCTCCAGCGCCCTGAACGCTATTCTGGAGTCCGGGATGGCGGAGATCCAGGTGTTCTTCCCGGAGCGCGATGAAACCGGGGTAGTCATCAGCCAGACCGTGAAGCGCGATACCTTGAAGACCCCACAGGAAGCTCTCATTGAGATGTACCGGAAGATGCGGCCGGGAGATCCCCCGACCCTGGATACGGCGACAGCACTCTTCAACGGCATGTTCTTTGACCCGCGCAAGTACGATTTCTCGCGCGTGGGCCGTTTGAAGTTCAACATTAAGCTGGGTTACTTCACCAAACTCAAGAGCCGGATGGACGAGAAGGCCACAGAACTTGAACTGGAAGACGCGCGCAATTTCCCCGCCGCCAATTTCTACGTGGTCGTTGACCAGGAGAAGATGTTCGTTGGAAAGCGCGAAGAGAATATCTGCTCCGAGGTAGTCCGGGGCTGCGAAGGGACGATGGCCACGGAGCACTCCGAGCACACTCCCATTCAACTCCCGCTCGACAAGCGAACCCTCGAGCCGGAAGACTTCTACGCGGCTATCCGTTATCTCCTCAAGCTGCACAAGAACCCGGGCGGGAATTACACCGTGGACGACATCGACCACCTGGGGAACCGGCGCGTGCGTGCCGTGGGCGAATTGCTGGAGAACCAGTTCCGCCTGGGTTTAGTCCGTATGGAACGGGCGATCAAGGAGAAGATGTCGGTTTATCAGGAAATGTCCACGGCCATGCCCCATGACTTGATCAACGCCAAGCCGGTCATGGCGGCCATCCGGGAGTTCTTCGGCTCGTCTCAACTCTCCCAGTTCATGGACCAGACGAACCCGCTTTCGGAAATCACTCACAAGCGGCGCTTGTCGGCCCTGGGACCCGGCGGCCTCTCGCGGGAGCGAGCTGGATTTGAGGTTCGCGACGTCCATCCCACGCATTACGGCCGCATCTGTCCCATCGAGACCCCGGAAGGTCCCAACATCGGCCTCATTTCCTCGCTTTCCTGCTACGCGCGGATCAACGAGCATGGCTTCATCGAGAGCCCCTACCGTAAAGTCCGCGGCGGCAGGATTGTGGATTATGTCACGATTACTCACGGCGGGGACAGCCACTGGCGTGTTGGCGAACACGTGGAGGTGGGCGAAGTCGAGAAGGTCAACGAAGGTCTGGGCGAGAGAAGGCGCAAGCTGGTGGAATACGAACCCTACTCGTTTTACCTGTCCGCCTGGGAAGAAGATCAGCACATCATTGCTCAGGCCAACGTTCCGGTGGACGAAAAAGGCCGCATTATCCATGAATTGGTAAACGCCCGGCAAGCCGGCAACTTCGTGCTGAAGCGGCGCGATGAAATTGATTACATCGACGTCAGCCCCAAGCAACTGGTGAGCGTGGCAGCCTCGCTGATCCCCTTCCTGGAGAATGATGACGCTAACCGCGCCCTCATGGGCTCCAACATGCAGCGCCAGTCGGTTCCGCTCCTGCGCGCCCAGGCCCCCTTGATTGGCACCGGCATGGAAGAGGTTACCGCCCGCGATTCCGGCGCGGTGGTCATTTGCAGGCGCAACGGCGTCGTGGATAGCGTGGACAGCGAGCGCATCATTGTGCGCGTCGAGGGCGACGGCCACAGCGGGCAGTTCTCTCGGGAAGTCGGCGCGGACATCTACCAGTTGACCAAGTTCCGCCGCTCCAACCAGAACACCTGCATCAACCAGAAGCCGGCGGTCCACAAAGACCAGCGTGTTTTGGCAGGGCAGGTCCTCGCCGACGGCCCCTGTACCGACCATGGGGAGCTGGCCCTGGGGCGTAACATACTCGTGGCCTTCATGCCCTGGCGAGGTTACAACTATGAAGACGCCATCCTGGTCAGCGAGAAGCTCGTAAAAGAGGATTCCTATACCTCGATTCATATCGAGGAGTTCGAAATCGAATCTCGTGACACCAAGCTGGGTCCGGAAGAAATCACCCGTGACATCCCGAACGTTTCAGAATCCTTGCTGAAGGACCTGGACGAGAGTGGCATTATCCGCATCGGCGCTTACGTCAAGTCCGGCGATATTCTGGTTGGCAAGGTTACTCCCAAGGGTGAAACTCAGCTCACTCCGGAGGAAAAGCTGCTGCGCGCCATCTTCGGCGAGAAGGCCGGTGACGTCCGCGATGCTTCCCTGACGTGCCCCCCGGGTATCGAGGGCATCGTAGTGGATGTGAAGATCTTCTCGCGCAAGGGTGCGGATAAGGACGAGCGGGCTCGAACCATCGAAGCCTCCCAGGTGGCTCGCCTGGAAAAGAACTTGAACGACGAAATCCGCATCCTCCAGGACGAACGTTTAAAGCGGCTCAGTGCTCTCCTCGCCGGGGAGAAGCTGCTGGCGGACTTGCACGACGAGAGGACCAACAAACGACTTCTCGTCAAAGGCGCGGACCTGGATCGCGACGTGCTGGCGCGCCTCTCCACACACAACTTGAAGCGCATCAAGATCGCCAAGAAGGACCCGACCCTCATGGAGAAGATCGATGAGATCGAGGAGATGACGTCGCGGCAGATCGACATCCTGAGGAAGATTATGGATGAGAAGATCCAGAAGCTCAAAAAAGGCGATGAGCTTCCACCGGGAGTCATCAAGCTGGTGAAAGCCTTTATTGCCATGAAGCGCAAGCTCTCGGTGGGCGATAAGATGGCGGGACGGCACGGGAACAAGGGTGTGATTGCGCGCATCCTTCCCGAAGAAGATATGCCTTACATGCCGGACGGCACGCCCGTGGAAGTGGTTTTGAATCCCCTCGGCGTCCCCTCTCGAATGAACGTGGGTCAGATCCTGGAAACTCACCTGGGGTGGGCCGCCCGAGAGCTGGGCGCCAAGATTCGCCAGTTGGCTTCTACGGAATCCAGCGCCGAAGTCGTCCGCAAAGAGCTCAAGGGCACATTCCGCAACAACGCTTCCGCCAAGGTCGTGGATAGCCTCGATGACGAACAGGTGTTCGCCTTCGCGCGTTCCTTCGCGGAAGGGGTTCCCTTCTCCACCCCGGTATTCGACGGCGCCACCGAAAAAGAAATCAAGGGGTACCTGGAAAAGGCGGGGCTGCCCACTTCCGGAAAGATCAGGCTCTATGACGGGATGACGGGTGAGCCCTTCGAACAACCGGTCACGGTGGGCTACATCTACATGCTCAAGCTGTCGCACTTGGTCGACGACAAGATCCACGCCCGCTCCATCGGCCCTTACTCCCTCATCACCCAACAACCACTCGGCGGCAAGGCGCAGTTCGGTGGACAGCGCTTTGGAGAAATGGAAGTTTGGGCGCTGGAAGCTTACGGCGCGGCTTATATCCTACAGGAACTACTCACCGCCAAGTCCGACGACGTGTACGGCCGCGCCAAAATCTACGAAGCCATCGTCAAGGGAGAGGCGGCCATCGAGCCCGGCGTTCCGGAATCATTCAACGTGCTGGTCCGGGAACTCCAGAGCCTCTGCCTCGACGTGGAATTGATCAAGAAGCCGAAAGAACTCGCGCCGCTAAGTGTGGAGTGAGTTTCGAAATTCGAAAATCGAAACTCGGCCGTACGTAAATGATGGCACAATCCACCATCAAAGACTTCAAGGATCTGGATGTTTGGCAAGTCGCTCGCGAGCTTCGGAACGAAATGTATGTGCTAGCGCGTATGTTGCCTGAATTTGAGAAGTTTGCACTGGCGACGCAAATTCGACGCGCTGCCAGTTCAGTGACCGCGAACATAGCAGAGGGGTTCGGACGGTTCGGTTACCAGGAGAACGCTCAGTTCTGTCGGCAAGCGCGCGGGTCGGTTTTTGAGTTGAGGGACCACCTGACGACATGTGTCGACCAGGGGTACATCACCACAAAGGAAGGCGAGAGGCTAGATACCATTGCCCAGCGTGCCGCCCAGTTACTCAACGGATATTTGCGCTCGACGCTGGCACTTAAGATGGCGGCCAGCAGTTAGCTTCGTTGTGAATAATGTTCAGACAGCTCATCCTCGACGCGCTCTCAGACGGGCAAAAGTCCACCCCGGAGCTATATGCCATCGCCAAGGAGACACAGCCGCGTGACTGCACTGATATTCCCTGCTCCCATCGGGAAAGGCCCAGCAAGGGAGACCAAGAGTGGAAGCACGAACTCCGCCGCAACCAATTCCAGCTCAAGCGCGATGGGCGGATCGCGTTGGGGAACGGTGTGGCACCTCGTCTGACTCGTCTAGAGGACGAGTTTCGAATTTCGAATTTCGATTTTCGAATTTCGAGTTTCGCGGCCGATGTACCAGCAGCAAAGGAGGAATACCTTGTTCCGCAGCAGCCCTTATG
>JBAVYG010000512.1:0-7419 GCA_049698675.1 Terriglobia bacterium | reverse complement strand
CTGATTACCGTGGACTCAAAAGGGTTGGGGACTTTCGAAGGCCACAAACTGGACGAAGCACAGAGCCCTCGCCCCTTTCAGCTTTCCGTAGGCACCACGGGGCGAATCTTCGCGCTGGCCGCGCAACTTCACAACTTCCAGTCCGTTGACCTCGACAGCCACAGGAAGGTGGCAAACCTGGGCCAGAAGACCCTCACCTACCAGCAGGGCGAGGACGTGAACCGAGTGGTCTTCAATTTTACTGAGAACCGAATGGCACGGGAGCTCGTGGACATCTTCGAAGGCGTGGGCACGGTTGAGGAGCACATTGCGGCGCTTGAATTTGGGATGAAGTATGACCCGTTGGGTCTCCCCCGGGAGCTTTTGCAAATCCAGATTGAACTCAACAACAAGAGCTTGGCGGACCCCCAGATGCTCCTTCCGACGCTCGAAAAGATTGCTCATGGTTCGCGCTTTCTTCACTTGGCGCAAGTCCGCGCTCAGCAGATCATCGAACGCATCCAACCCAGCCCGTAGCAGGAAACTCGAAAAGCGAAACTCGGGTCCACGGGGTTGCACAGGCTGCGGAAAAACTCTTCGAAACTGTCATTCTGAGCGAAGCGAAGAATCTCGCTCTGCGCATTTTCATGACCTTACGAGATTCTTCGTCGCCTGCGGCTCCTCAGAATGACAGCGTCTACGGGTTTCTCCGCAGCCTGTGCAGCGCCGTCTTTGGCGAGTTTCGAATTTCGAGTTTCCAGTTTCGAGTTTCGAATTCCTAGTTTCGAGTTTCGAATATCGTCAATCGGCAATTCCAGCCATCCGGCAACCTATTAGCGATCTGCCTCGTCTAGACTGGTGTAGGAGTAGGGTGACCTGTTAGGCCTTTCGCGGGGTTTTGGGGAGGTGGTCCATGACACCCATGAAACAACCGGTAGCAAGAATTTTGGTGGGGTTAGGTGCGGCAGTTTTTCTTGGGATTGCCGCAGCCTGGGGCCAGACTTATTCTCACGCCCGCATTGTTCGCCTCAGTTTTGTCGAGGGCAATGTCACGGTACAGCGGCCTGACATTGCCGATTGGGCCGAAGCCCCGATCAACACCCCTATCCAGGAAGGCTTCAAACTTTCGACGGCGGAAGGCAGCTTTGCCGAAGTTGAATTCGAGAACGGCTCGACGGTACGGCTTGGCCAGCTTTCCACGCTTGAATTCACCCAACTTGCCCTGGATTCCGACGGAAGCAAAATCGACTGCCTCACGATGCCCAAGGGCTATGCGACATTCCAGGCGACCCCCGAAGGACAAGACGTGTACGAGGTGCGCACGGCCAATGCAACGCTTACTCCGCGCGGGAAAGCGATGTTCCGGGCTGATGTCGATTCCTCAGAGGAACGGGTAGAAGTCTTTCACGGCTCGGTGGAGGTCGCAAGCTCTCTCGGTTCCTGGACGCTGGCCAAGGATTCGGTCCTTGAACTGAGTCCCGGCACTGACCAGCCTGAACAGCTCTCGGAAGGAATCACTAAGGACGACTGGGATCAATGGGTGCAGGAGCGAGAAGGTCAAGTGGAAGCCGCCCAAAACGGCCCATCGCCCACTGCGTATTCCAATGACGCCAGTGACGCTTTCTATGGCTGGTCTGATTTGTCGTATTACGGGAATTGGTCCTACACGCCGGGTTTCGGATACGGGTGGATGCCGAATGTCTATGCGGGATGGCACCCGTATTCGATTGGCCGCTGGTGCTGGTATCCACGCTTTGGATACACGTGGATTTCTGGAGATCCCTGGGGCTGGCTGCCCTATCACTATGGCGGGTGGACCTTCGTCCCAGGCCTGGGCTGGGTGTGGTTCCCGGGGAGTTTCGGCGCCTGGTCACCCGGGCTGGTTACCTGGTATACGGGCCCCGGATGGATTGGGTGGATGCCGCGATCCAGCCATCACCATGGAGGTGAGACTAACCCCTGCCCACAAGGTCACCCTTGCGGAACTGCCGTAAGCACCCTTGGGTTTCAGAGCGGCCGACCTGTGGGTCCTGGAACCATCCTCCCAGTGAACTTGGCGTCTGGCAAGAAGGTGGAACAGCCCGGTGTTTTGCCGGACCGGCAAGCTATGCTTCCGGGCCGAATTGCGCCCCAGCCCGCCGGTTTCGCCAAGATTGAAGCGATTCTGAAAGGTACACGCGGCGCAGCCTTAGGCCAACAGACGCTAAACAGGGAGCCGACAAGCCCTGCACCGGGTGCGGTCGCAGGCTCAAGTGGCGTCGTGGGCAGGCCGGCGGTTAGATTTTTTACCCAGCGCGCGGCGCCTGGACCGGGCGGAATAGTCTATGACCCGGCGGCAGGGCGATATGTGAACAACTCTCGCCTGCCCTCAGGGGCCGCTCAGGCGTCGAACGAACTGTCTACCCGTCCACTCCCTTCCGCTCCAGGGGCTTCGGGATGGCGTGCTGTTCAGCCGTCGTCAGGAACTCCGCCAAAGGTCGCACCCACGGCTGCTCCACAAAGCCATACCTGGGATTGGTTCCACGATTCTTCCCCTGGGCCTGATTCTGGCTCGTCCGCAGCGCCTCGGAGTGGAGGAGCAACGGCGGGCGGCCACGCGCCAAGTGGCAGCGGCTTCAGGGGTGGTGGCGCCACGAGTGGCGCGGCCAGGAGTGGAGGCGGCAGCATAGCTGGCGCCTCTCACGGTGGCGGGTCGGGCTTAGGCGGCGGCCTGGGAGGTGGCTCCCACGGAGGCGGCGGGTCGGCCTCAGCCGGCGGTCATCGCTAAGGAATCGCTCTCGTAGGGGGACGGCTTGCCGTCCCCTTGAAGGGTAGGGCAAGCCCTACCCCTACAACACCTCGTGTCACCTGAGCCGCAGGACCATGTACTCTTCGTCAAAGTATTGGTCACCGATCTTGAGCGCGGCGCGTTCGACTCCAAAGGTTTCGAAGCCGAGCGAGCGATAGAGCGTCTTCGCTGCGACTTGGCGCCCAGATACGGTTAGATCGACCTGCTCTAGACCGGGCAGGGTCTTGACCTTCTCCAACAGCGCCCAGAACAACGCTCGGCCGATGCCCTGCCGCCTGTAATTCGCCTTCACGTAGACGCCCCAGATCCTGCCCTTGTGGCGGGCCTTGAGATGTTCTTCGCGGAAGAAACCCGCCATGCCCACGAGTTCTCCGGAGAGGAATGCGCCCAGGACAAAGCTGGCGTCGTCCGCCTGACGCAAGCGCGTAGCGGCCAACTCGATCGGGGTTGCGCGGTGTTCCTCGGCGGACTCGGCAAACGACGCGGGTTCCTGCTCGAGAGCCTCGAGCCGCAGATTCCAATAGGCGGCAGCATCACCTTCCGTCAGGACGCGGGTCTCCGCATCAATCATCCTTCCGCTTGCTCCTTATAGACCCAGGCCCCGAGCAGAGTCGCTATGACCATGACCACCAGGCTAAATACAGCATCCGCCACCCACACCCTTGCCGGAATCAGCCTTAGCAACAAACCCCATGCAATATCTGGGAAAACCCCCATCAAGAGCCCGGCAGCAACGCCCGCCAGCGCGGCAGTCTTCGGGCCAGCGCCGTATCGCGGACGGATGGCCGCATAGAGCCAGATGAGCAGAATCCCCATGAGGAAGCCCAACACGACCATGAGAACGGTGGTGCCGACAGTCTCCTGCATCGGGTGGCCCAATGCCAGAAGCGCAGCGCTCAAACTGGGCCCAATCAAAGGCCCCCAAGCTGCAAACCAAAGCACATTGAGTACGACGCCTGCTATCAATCCTCCGATGAGCACACGTGTGCAATTGATTTTACCCATAGCTAACCTCCTTCGCCTTCACAGGCGCTCCTACTAACGATTGAGAATTGGGAACACGACCTGCGTGGGATGACATGCCTGTTCTCCAATCGTTGCAAGCGGTACGGAGACCAATATTTTTGACTTGCAATTCGCTTTTTATTCGCCTATAATCACAGGCATGGTTGGGCCCTTGGCCAATGGAGCTGGGGGGAATTATTTCTGAAATGGTGCGAACATGGCTTTGACGCGTCGGCAGAAACAGGTCTTTGATTTCCTGGTGGATTTCATCAATCGCAATGGCTACTCGCCGAGTTTCGAGGAGATCGGCGCAGGATTGGGGCTGTCGTCACTCGCGACGGTACACAAGCACATGCAGACCCTGGAAAAGAAGGGTTTCATCCGCCGCAGCTACAACCAGAGCCGGTCTGTGGAGGTTGTTGCCGTGCCGGGCTCGGTGCCGTTTGCCAAGACAGCGGTTCGTCCCTTCGGACGGAGGAAGACGCCGTTCGAGACGAGAGCCGGAGTTGAGCTGGTTGGAGCGGTCCCCATTCCACTACCCGCCACGGTTTTAGGCAACATGGAGTTCCCCCTGCTGGGGCGAATCGCCGCCGGCCAGCCGGTTGAAGCTGTGCCCAATGCCGAAACCTTCTCCTTTGGCGATTTCACCGCTGGCCGAGGAAGCCTCTTCGTCCTGCGGGTAAAGGGCGACTCGATGATTGATGACCACATTTGCAATGGAGATTACATCCTGGTGGAAGGAACGCAGACGGCAGAGAACGGTGAGATCGTGGTGGCTCTTATCGAGGGTACCGACGCCACACTCAAGCGATTCTTCCGCGTCCCCAATGGGAAAATCCGCTTGCAGCCTGCCAATGCCCAAATGGACCCCATCATCGTGTCGGCCCGAGAGGTGAAGATTCAGGGGAGGGTGGTTGGGGTGCTGCGGAAGTACTGAATTATGAATAGTGAATTATGAATTATGAATTGTGAATTGCCGACCACCTTCACGTTGAGGCCTCTTGGTTTTCCCTCTTCCCTATTCCCTGTTCCCTATTCCCTAGTCTCCTGTCCCAGAATTGAGTGAACTAATTCTGGCTCTCTTTGCCGAGCGAACGGCGCTAGTCCGACCGTCTCCACTTATGTCACGAACCATTGTGACAGGAGACTAGCGAGAGAGGGGGGCACGCAATAAGCGGAAGGCAGCAGGCAGTGGGCAATTCATAATTTACAATTCATAATTATTTACGTGTACTTCAGCCACCGGAGCAATTCCACCAGCGACGGCCTCTTGCCATACATCAAGATGCCCACCCGGTAGATCTTGGCGGCGACATACACCACGCCGATGGTCGTAGCAATGCTGAGGGCTAGCGAGAGGGCGATTTGCCAGAAGGGTGGAGTCTGCAGCGCAATGCGAAAAGTCATGAGAATGGGGGACAGAAAGGGGACCAACGACACGACAATCGAGAGCCGTGAGGCCGGGTCGCGCATCACGGCGGGGTAAAGAATGAAGGCGGCCACGATGAGCAGGGTGACAGGCACTTGCACTTGCTGTGCCTCCTCCTCCCGGGAAACCATTGCCCCAACGGCAGCGTAGAGAGAGGCATAAAGAAAATAACCAGCCAGGAAGAACAGCACGGAATAGATCAAAAGAGAAAGTGGAATATGAAACTGCGGCGCGGACGCGCCCGGCCTGAAAGCGGCCACGGCGGCTGCACCGTAAGTTGATATAAGTACCCCGGTGATTGTCCAGATGAGGTACTGCGTGAAGCCTACACCGGCAACGCCCAGGATCTTTCCCGTGAGCAACTGAAATGGCCGGG
Source organism: Terriglobia bacterium (assembly GCA_049698675.1). Taxonomy (GTDB): domain Bacteria; phylum Acidobacteriota; class Terriglobia; order UBA7540; family UBA7540; genus CAVROP01. Next base: position 1,842 of record JBAVYG010000512.1, on the reverse strand, counting down.
CCGAGGAAGCGAGGATTTCAATAATGCGCGTGGTTTTTTCTTCCAGAACGGAGCGCATGGTGGCTACGCCATAAACCACCAGCGTGAAGTAGAGGACCATGATGACGGCAAACGCCATGAAGAAAGTTTGACCTTTTTCTTCCGACTCTCCTCCCTTACCAACTTTGACCAGAGTAAGATCCACCCCGCGAACCAGTTCGCTCAAATTATCGATTTGAATCCCGCGAGTGCTCAAGCGCCGTGAAATCACAGCATGATCAACCGCGCGCCGGATAGAACTGGCGGCTTGAAAATCAGCGGGGTTCCGGGTGTGAAACTCCACGGCTTTTCCTTCCAGGACTTCCTTGGGCACCACCAGGTAACCATCCAGCAGTCCCCGCCGAACCTGGTCGGCAAGTTCGTCCCGCGCCTTCTGGTCGGACTGGGGCTGCTCGAGCGTCCGAACCAACTGGAAGACCGGCTGGCCATTCTTCAATTTCTCTGTGAATCCCGCCGCGATGATTTTCGCGAAGCTGGCATCGTCGAGGAGGGCGATCTTGAGGGTGTGGTCGGACTCCCGCGTTGCCAGCATCACGGTGAAAATCAGCAAACCCGCACTGAACAGAGGCAGGGCGATCGTGGTGAAGATGAATGCCTTGGTGCGGATGCGCGTCAGGTACTCGCGTTTGACTACCAGCCAGACTTTACGCATGGGCTCCTGCAACCATTTCGATGAAGATGTCGTTCAAAGGCGGTTCGACCAGTTCGAAGCGGCTGATGCGCACGCCGCGCAGCAGAGCGGCCTTAAGGATTTCCTGGGGATCGGCGCCTGGCCTGAGGCGGGCTTCCACGACTGCCCCGAAGCGGTTCACTTTTTCGATCAGTCCCGTACCTTCCAGAAAGTCCCCGTCCCCTGAATATTCGATGCGAAGGGTGTTCTTCCCGTAGGACTGCTTGATGGCGCGGAGGTCCCCGTCCAACACACTGCGTCCTTTGTTGATCAGACAGATGGCGTCACACATCATCTCCACCTGCTCCATGCGGTGAGTGGAAAGAATGATCGTGGAACCCTGGTCGCGCAACTCCAGCATGATGTCTTTGATCAGGCTTGCATTCACCGGGTCAAGGCCGGCGAAAGGTTCATCAAGAATCAGCAGCGGGGGCTTATGAATCACCGTGGCGATAAACTGAACCTTTTGCTGCATTCCTTTGGAAAGATCCTGGATCTTCTTTTCTGACCAGGCTGCCAATTCCAGGCGTTCCAGCCAGGATTGGGCGCGCTGCGCCGCCTCGCTCTCGGAGAGTCCTTTCAGGGCGCCCAAAAACACCAGGACCTCCCGCACTTTCATTTTGCTGTAGAGGCCTCGTTCCTCGGGGAGATAGCCAACGCGGTCCTGGGTGCGATCGCTGACGGGCTCCCCAAGAACCTGAATTGATCCTTCGTCAGGAATCAGCACACGCATGATCATGCGGAGCGAGGTGGTCTTGCCGGCTCCGTTGGGGCCAAGCAGGCCGAAGACGGCGCCTTCCCTAATCCGCAAGCTCAAATTGTCGACGGCGGTCAGCGTGTCAAACCGTTTGGTAACTCCATCGAGAACCACTGCATCCATCGGTGAACCCGTCCTGCCTGCGCAACCTTGAGGGGCTTACCCTGCGAATATTCCCGCAGACTGCCCTCATTTGAACCCGGTGACCATTACCTAACCCACACCTTGTGCTTCGAAGCGGATTTACGTTTGTAGCATCAAAATGCATTGGGGGCAATCACAAACGCGAGTTCCTCCCAGGCCATGGGCCTACGCTGGGGCGCGCAAAACATGCTGTCAAGGCAAAGTAGAAAGTTCCTAATCTGAGCAAAGTAGA
>JBAVYG010000511.1:0-2157 GCA_049698675.1 Terriglobia bacterium | reverse complement strand
TGTCTCCCCTATGCACACGGAATTTCTCAGGCAAGGGACCCGGATGATAATTAAACGGTGCAGATCGATCGTTCAGGTTTTGAATCCTTATAATCGGCAGGCCTTCCGCTTGCCATTCGGTTGGTTTGAACGCTCTGCCGTTCACAAGCTCGGCAACCTCTTCAAGGCGTTTTGTGGCCCAGGCTGGTTTCAAGGGATTATCTCAGTTCTGCTTAGCCGCATGCGAACCCTCACCCGCCTCGCTCCGCTCGGCACCTCCCGTCCCAGAGGCCGAGGGCTGGGTCAACATTATTAGCCCTCTCCCAAGGGGCGAGGGTGGACCGCGACCGGCGCTTTTGCCAGCCGCCGCAGGCCGGGTGAGGGGTCATTTCAGATGGGTGAACACGACGAAGTAATCCCTCACCCGGCTCGCTACGCTCGCCATCCTCTCCCCAAGGGAGAGGGCTGTATTTCGGGCGACCGCTGAGCACTGGATCGGGCTATCGTCCAACTCAAACCGCACTTAGCAACTTCTTCGCCCGCTCCGCAATTTCCTCTTCCAGCGCTAGGACTTCCTTCAAAATCAATTTGGGCGGGTCGTGCTTGACTGTCTCCTCTAGCACGGGCTTATACCGCCCTGCCGCCAGGCTCCAGTCGTTCTCGCGAATCTTCTCAATGGGCACGCGGTAGCTGTTGGGGCCTTCCTCGCGCCGGGGCCATTTGCCCAGCACATCGGGAATGTCGTTGGCTTCAATCGGCGTGCGCTTATCGTCGAGTGAAAACCCGTCGGCAGTCAAGTCATAGAACCAGGCGCTCTTCGTTCCCATGAACTTTGGCCCGCCCTTTTCAAAGATCAACGCCGCCGTTCCCACCCCGGAGTAAGGTTTAAACACGCCGGAGGGCAGATTTACCACCGCCTGCAAATCGCAACTTGTCAGCATTAACTCGCGCACCTTGCGGTCCGCCTTGTTGGAGCCGAAGAGCACCCCGTTGGGCACAATCACCCCGGCACGCCCTCCGGCGTTCAGGTGATCGATGAACCATTTCAGGAAGAGCAATTCCGTGTCGCGCGTCGCGAGGTTGATGTCGGCCAGAATGCTTTCTTCCTGAATCTTTCCCGCAAAAGGCGGATTGGCCAGAATCACATCGAAGGTGAGTCCGGGATAGGGATTGCCTTTGCTGGTGGTCAGTGGGTTGTGAAATTCGATGTTGGCCTTCTCCAGGCGGTGCAGATAAAGATTGAGGATGGCGATCTTCACCATGTTGGCGTCGTTGTCGTACCCGGTGAAGGCGTGCTCTTCCAGAAACTTCCACTGAGCGGGCTTAAGCTGGTCGCCATTCACATCGCCCTTGGCGAGCGCTGCTTTGGAAGTGTTGTTTTGAAGGATGTGGTGAAAGGTCGAAATCAGGAACCCCGCCGTGCCGCATGCCGGGTCGCAAACGCGCAATCCGGGCCGGGGATCGACCATGGCGACAATCATGTTGATGATGTGTCGGGGAGTGCGGAACTGACCGTTAGTACCGCTCATGGAAAGCTTGCTGAGCAGGTACTCGTACATATCACCCTTAAGGTCCTGCCCGCCGTGCGGCGCGAGCTCCAGTTCGTGGATCGACTGAACTGTGGCGCGCAACGTGGGCCGGTCATAAATCTTTAGCGTGGCGCGATTGAAAAGCAGCTTGCCGGTTTCGGACAAGCCGGGAAGCTCGTGCAGGCTTTCAATCGCCGAACGGACCGAATCAAAAAGCTCGTCACCGGTCAGGGTCACGAAATTTCCCCAAGCATAGCGCGCCCACCTGCCGGAAAAGATTCGCTTGTAGTGCTTTTTGTCGAGTGAGGCCAGCAGGTCGTCTTTCTCGGAGAGCAAGCGTAGAAAGATGAGGTAGGAAAGCTGCTCGATGGAATCCATGGGGTTGTTCACACCGCCTGCCCAGAGGATGTCCATGAGTTGATCCACCTTCTGGCGCAGGCCGGAAGAGTGGAAGTTGAGGTTGGTCGGCTGAGTTGACATAGTTTTTGGTGACGCGCGGTCGGGAAAACACCCTCACCCACGCGTCGGCTGACGGGTCCCTCCTCTCCCTCAGGAGGCGGTCTCAGAACTGGCAAAATCACGGTTTTTAGAACGAATAATCAATAACTTACGCTGTGCAAAAGTCTAAAATACCTAGTTTTGAGACAGC
>JBAVYG010000510.1:0-4621 GCA_049698675.1 Terriglobia bacterium | reverse complement strand
TCCCAAACCAATCAGACCAACCGCCGTGTCACGCAAAGCAGGGGGAGAAACCAGAAATACCAACTTCCCCCGTCGTTCCAACAGATTATCGCTTTAAAGAAGAGAAGTTTTTGACAGAACCGATTCGTTTCCCAGGAGGGAACCCTATGAGCTTGTTGATGGGATCTCTGACCATCGGCTTCATCTTGTCTCTTCTCGCCCTCGGCGTGTACATCAGCTTCCGCATCTTCGACTTTCCGGACATCACGGCGGAAGGATCCATTACCCTGGGCGCCGCTGTCACGGCCGTGATGCTGGTGAAGGGCTGGCACCCCCTGCTCGCCACGCCGCTGGCTTTCTTCGCGGGGGCGCTGGCAGGGTGCGTCACCGCCATCCTGGCCGTGAAGTTCAATATCAACAAACTCCTCTCGGGCATCATGACGATGACGGCGCTCTACTCCGTCAACCTGCGCATCATGGGGCGCAGCAATATTCCGCTGATGAACGAAAGAACGTTGGTTTCCGAAGTCGAGGCCCTCAGCCAGAAGGTATTGGGCGTATCCACCGTCACATTCTTGCGCTGGGAGGTGAGCGTGCGTGACCTTGGCCAGCTCGCACTTTGTCCCCTTCTGATCGCACTCGTGGCACTTGTTCTCTACTTCTTCTTCCGGACCAATCTCGGGACCGCCATGCGTGCCACCGGCGACAATGCACAGATGATCCGAGCGCAGGGCGTGGATGACGGAATGATGATCATCCTCGGCCTTGCGATCTCCAACGGGCTCATCGCCCTCTCGGGCGCCCTGCTGGCGCAGTATCAAGGGTTCGCCGATGTGCAAATGGGCATCGGCATGGTTGTTTGGGGCCTGGCGAGCGTCATCATCGGCGAGGCGATGGTGGGAACTCGCGAGCTTGGCTATACCATCACCGGCGCCGTGATGGGTTCGGTGTTGTTCCGGCTGCTGGTCGCCATCGCCCTGCGCTGGGGCGTGAACCCGAACGACCTGAAGCTGCTCACGGCGGCATTTGTCTTCCTCGCTCTGGTTACGCCCAAACTGATCCCCTTTTTGAAAGCTCGCATACGGAGGCTCGCCCATGCTTGAGGTTAACGGCGTTCGCAAGACTTTCCACCCAGGTAGTGTGAATGAGGTGCGAGCCCTCCAGGGAGTGACACTCAACATCCAGGACGGCTCTTTCACCGTCGTCATCGGCACCAACGGTTCAGGCAAATCGACCTTGCTGAACGCTGTGGCCGGCTCCTTCTTCGTGGACGAAGGGACGCTGCACCTTGCCGGACAGGACATCACACTCTGGCCCGAATACCGGCGAGCCGCCCTGTTTGGGCGCGTGTTCCAGAATCCGTTCAGCGGCACTTGTCCCCAACTCAGCATCGCGGAGAATTTTGCCCTAGCCGCGCGGCGGGGATTTCGTCGAGGGTTGGGCTGGGCTGTGTACGGCGGCCTGCGGCGCCAGGTCCGGGAGGTGGTGGCTCGATTGGATATGGGACTCGAGGACCGCCTGGACGCGCCCATCGGCACGCTCTCGGGCGGACAGCGACAGGCCCTCACTCTGCTCATGGCCACTTGGCAGAAACCCCAGTTGCTGCTTCTCGACGAGCACACCGCCGCACTCGATCCCAAGAGCGCCGACCAAATCATCACGCTTACGGAGAAGATTATCACGCGCGAGCGGCTCACGGCGTTGATGGTCACGCATTCCATGCAGCAGGCCGCCCGCTTCGGAGATCGGCTGGTTATGATGCACCGCGGCCAGTTGATCGAGGATCTGGCGGGCGACCGCAAGAAGCGCGTGCACGCCGAGGAGCTGCTGGAACGTTTCGAGGAACTAAGACGCTCAGATCTGCTGGACGAAAGCGCCGCCGAGATGCTGGAGCGCTGTTATGTCTGAAATCTGGAATTTGAAATCTTGAATCCTGTCACGTCTGAACGGAATGTGGGGAGCCAATGAGTGCGTCGAGGGTGGCTTTGACACTGCTGCGGCGGCTGGGACTGGGGTTGTCGATTATTGCGCTCGCCTCGCTTGCACTGCTGCTCTCGGACTGGAAGCACAGCTATTCCCGCGCCGGGATGCCGCGCCTGGCCGTAGTCAAGTACAACTCCAACCCCAACCTCGATCTCGGCGTGCGCGGGCTAATCGACTCGCTGCGCGACCACGGTTGGGTGGACGGCCACACCGTGGAAGTGCGCTTCTTTTGCCCCGAGGGCGATGTGGGCACATTGAACTCGACCGCGCAGGAGTTGGTTTCCGGTAAGTTCACTCACGTCATCACCATAAGTACCCCCTGCCTCCAGGCGCTGGCGAAAGCGAATCGCGACGGCAAGGTGAAGCATATTTTTGGCGTCGTTGCAGACCCGCTCGCGGCCCGCGTCGGCATCAATCCCACAAACCCTTACGATCATCCGAAGTGGATGGTGGGCATCGGCACCTTCATGCCGGTCGGCGAGCTGCTGGAAATGGCGCGACGGCTGAATCCGCGCCTGCGGTCCGTCGGACTGCCGTGGAACCCGGCGGAGGCCAACTCGCAGTCTTACACCCACGTGGCGCGCGAAGCTGCCGGCCGCCTTGGGCTGGAACTGCTGGAAGGTAATGTCGAGAACTCGACAGCAGTAGGCGAAGTCACCGACTCCTTGATCGCTCGCGGCGCGGAAGCTATCTTGATGACAGGCGATAACACCGTAAGCCTCGCCTCCGACACGGTGCTCGCCCGCGCGCGCAAGGCACGCATTCCCGCCATGGCCACGGCGCCTACGACGGTGGGCCACGGCGCCCTGTTCGCCATTGGCGCGGATTATTACCAAGTCGGCCGCCAGCTCGGCGACCTGGCCGCCCGTGTCCTTTCCGGCGAAGATCCCGCCACCATGCCCATCCTCTACCAGATTCCGAAGATCTTTCGCATCGATCGCCGCGTCCCTGCGCAATTGAGAGATGCCTGGGTGTTCCCGCCCGATGTCCTCGCCCAAGCAAAGGACGTGAGTGCCAACTCTCCTCCTGGCGCCAGACGCTGAGCGTGAGTGCTGTCATGCTGATCCCGCTTTGCGGGAGAAGCATCCCTGCAGTTTGTCGCTGGATGCTGAGCGCAAAAGACAACCGCAGTCCCGCTCCGGCGGGATCGCCCGCCCGAAAGCACGGCGGGCTCAGGATGACAGACGACTGCACATTCGGAATTCGGGTTTAATCGGTTGGGACCAAACGGTGGCCGCCAACTTCGGAATTCAGGTTGAAGAAGCTTTCAATCTCCCCGATTTCTTCGGGACTGATAGGATTGATGCCCCTGCTCCTACCGAAGACTAAACGCAGCCAGGGTTTCAACTTCCCGGAGGATTTATTGAGGGAAGGAACCAAGAGCTTCTGCTTTTGTCGGTCGAAGCGTAAAGATAGAGTCCAAGCCGGAAATCTTAAGGATATTCCAGTTTGGCTCGCTCACTCCCGCCAGAATAAGCATCCCGCCGGAACTCGCCAATTGCTTCGCCACCAGAAGGAGCCCGCGCAAACCCGAGCTGTTGATGTAAGCGATATCCGTGAAATCGAGCAGGATGTATCGCTCGCCGCCATCGAGGATTTGCGTTATTCTATCCACGAGCATCTTCGCGCCTTCAATATCAAGCTTGCCACTCAACCCTAAGACAAAAACTTTGCCGTTTTTCTCCTCGCTCAAGGTCATTTCAAGCCTCCGCCTATAAAGCAAAACCAGGTCCGGACATTCCCAAGGAACTCAGGTCAGTTTCTTCCGCAGCGTGACAACATTTTTCCCCGCAACACGCTGGTACTCGACGCTCGTCATGATTTGGCGAACCAGGTGGATGCCCAAGCCACCCACTTTCCGTTCCTCCAGAGGGGCATCAAGATCAGGGATGGGGTGCTCGGTGGGATTGAACTCCACTCCATCATCTTCGATGCGGGCTACGAATTCCTCACTACTCACGGTGATTTGTAGGGTGAAGCGATGCTCTCCACTCCCCGGGTAGGCGTGTGTAGCCACGTTGGTGATCATTTCATCCAGGGCCAGTTTCAGATCGCGTTCGGTTTCCGGAGGGATGGAATTCCGTACGCAAACATCCGAGACAAAACTTATCACACTTTCCAGTTCCAATACATCGTTCTTCAGAATCAGTGTGGTTTGCTCAGTCATGACATACCATCTTTCCGGAGGCAATAATGAATCGAACCGACGAGCGCTGGTGGGCGCGAAAAGTCGCGGACCTCAGACATCGGAGGTCCGCGCTAATGTTCAAAATGCAAGTGGACATGGGAGTGACCCTCGTGGCTGGTCACTTTCACCTCGTCAGCATGCTGGCGGATCAGGAATCCCGCGAGCGCAATCTCGCCCAGCGGGTCCGCAATCATTTCTGCGGAGGGTGCGGTCTCCGGCAAGGGGAGCGGTGGACCCTCATAATCTATTTCGAACTCGAGCTTGAATTCGTCGAACTCCGCGGCCATGCGGGCGGTCGGCGACTGCAGGGGCAATTGCCGGATGGCGATCATCACCTCATCAATGGCGGAGCAAGCTTTCGTCGCCACCTCATAGCGCATGCCCCAGTCTGCCCCTTGCTTCTCCATAAACTTGAAGATGGCCTCGGTCGTTTCGGGGCCGGGGGCCATTTCCAACTTCAGGCGCCGGAGA
>JBAVYG010000509.1:0-10400 GCA_049698675.1 Terriglobia bacterium | reverse complement strand
GAAAGAGTTTATCCACGATGTCCTGGCCAATAAAACAGACCCGCTCGTTGTGGCGGTAGTCCTGGTCTGTAATGTAGCGGCCATAGCGCACCTTCTCCCGGCCGATGTCCACATGGCTCGCGGTGATTCCGAACAGAGTCACTTCATCGATCGAGTGACCCCCGTACCGCGCTTCCGGGCCGGGCTGCAACAGCGCGAAGGCGCTGATCGCCTCGTAGCCGGCCAGCGTGTTGCATAGATACTCGTAGTCTTCGATACGGATGGGCCTGTTGCGCCGCAGCGCTTTCAAATACTCGTCGAACCCCTGTGCCCACTTGAACTGATGAAGCACGAAGGTGTTGGTGCCGAGATTGGCGATCTTGGTCGCAATGTAGAGGTTCATGCCGTTCACCACTGACATCACGACAATCAGCGTGGTGGTGGCGATGACGACCCCGAGCAGGGTGAGGAACGACCGCAGCTTGTGGCTGCGGAGTTCCCCGAGGGCGTTCCAAAAAGCTTCCCGAACCGGGATCCAGAAGCCGGTCTGCTGCCGGAGCTTTGCTCGCGACTTAGCAATGGCGGTTCGGGCTTGACTGAAAACGGCCATGTTGGCTACTTCCTGCTCGTGACGGAGCGTCAGTGTGGTCGGACGGGCGCGCTGCCGTGGCGGCTCGTGACGTCCTCTAAACAGCTTTTACGAAGCATCTGCTGGAATAGTTCGGCTTGCCACCAACCCCCTGGGCAATCAAGGCCCTCGAGCTGTTCGCGTAATGGCGTGGTATTAATCCCATTTTGTAGCACGAAATGGAGGGAATAACAAGCTGGAGTTACCCGAGCTGTGGGAGAGAGACAGCGGCAGGCCAAGGCCGGGATGGCCGTGCCACGATGACGAGGACGCCGCGACGTGGCAACATAAAATCGCCGGTACCCAGAGGACACACCGGGATGAGCGCCTGGGCGCCGGGAAGACGCCGGCGCTACAAAAGCCGCAAGTCCGAAAAGCGGGACTTGCGCTACAGTTTGTATCCGATCTTACGCAGGAAATCTTTGCGGAATTTGATGTCGGCTTCGGTTTCGATGCCTTTGGTTTTCAAGCCGTCGATCACGCCGAGGATACCGCGCCCCTGCTCGGTCTCGGCGACAACGACCTCGACGAGATTCGCCGTGGCGCAGAAAACCCGGCACACTTCCGGGACGTTCTTGATGGTGTTCAGGATGTTGATAGGAAAGCCGCTGTCCATAAAGATGATGAAGCAATGGCCGCAAGCGAGCGCCAGGGCGTTCTTTTGCGCGAGTTCGATCAGCCGCTGGTCATTGCCAGCGTAACGCACGAGCGCAGGGCCAGACGATTCACAGAATCCAATCCCGAATTTCATTCCGGGGACGGTTTGGACAATAGCCTCGTGCAGGTCCTCGATGGTCTTGATGAAATGCGACTGGCCGAGGATGAAATTCATGTCGGCAGGCTTTTCGATGGTGACGGTTTTAAGTTCCATATGCGGCTCCATCCACAGATTTTGCAGTTCACGCAGATTTTAGTCTTCAGACACTTTGAGAACAGCCAGGAAAGCTTCCTGCGGAATATCGACGCGCCCCACGCGCTTCATGCGCTTTTTGCCTTCCTTCTGCTTTTCGAGCAGCTTGCGCTTGCGCGTGATGTCGCCTCCGTAACACTTGGCCAGAACGTTCTTCCGCATGGGCGGGACGTTCTCGCGGGCAATCACCCTTGATCCGATGGAAGCCTGAAGCGCGACTTCGAAGAGCTGGCGTGGAATGAGCTTGCGCATTTTTGCGCACAGGACGCGGCCTCGCGCAAATGCCTGATCGCGGTGGCTGATGAACGAAAGGGCATCGACAGGCTCTCCGGCCACCAGCAAATCCACCTTCACCAAGTCCGAGCCCCAGAAGCCTGCAAAGTGATAATCGAGCGAGGCATAGCCACGCGAGACGGACTTCAGCCGGTCGTAAAAATCCAGCACGATTTCGTTAAGCGGAAGCTCGTAAGTGAGCAGCACGCGCTTTTGCGAGACGTATTCGAAACCCTTCTGCACGCCCCGCTTCTCTTCCAGCAATTTCAGGATGCCGCCCAGGTATTCATCCTGGGTGAAGATTCGCGCCCGAATAATGGGTTCTTCAACCTTCTCAATGTCACCCGCAGGCGGAAACTTGGTGGGCGTGTGCACTTCCAGAACCTCACCCGACTTGGTGGTGACGCGGTAGCGGACGCTTGGGGCGGTGGTGATCAGGTCGAGATTGAATTCGCGCTCCAGGCGCTCTTGGACGATTTCCATGTGCAGCAGCCCGAGGAAACCACCGCGGAAGCCGAAGCCCAAAGCCTGGGAGTTCTCCGGCTCGTAGAAAAGCGAGGAGTCATTGAGGCGCAGCTTCTCGAGCGCGTCGCGCAGCGGTTCGTAACCGCTGGCGGCCACGGGATAAAGCCCCGCAAAGACCATGGGCTTGATTTCCTCGAAGCCGGGAAAGGGCGCGGCGGCGGGTCGCGTGTCGTCCGTGATGGTATCGCCGATGCGCGTGTCCGAGATGCGCTTGATATTGGCGATGACGAAACCGACTTCTCCCGCCTCGAGGCGTTCCACGCGGACGGGCTTCGGCGTCAGCACACCCAGTTCCTCAACCGTGTAGACCTGGTTGTTGGACCAAAGGCGAATCCGCATACCCACCGTCAAAGCGCCCTCGAAGATGCGGCTGAGCACCACCACGCCGCGATAGCTATCGAACCAGGAATCGAAGATCAGCGCTCGGAGAGGCTCTTCCGGCAAACCGCGCGGCGCCGGGACGCGCGCCACGATTGCCTCCAGTACCTCATCCACGCCGAGGCCCTGTTTGGCGCTGATCAGCAGCGACTCGCTCGGATCGAGCGCCAGTGCGTGTTCGATTTGCTGTTTGGTGGCCTCAACGTCCGCGCCCGGAAGGTCGATCTTATTGATGACGGGAATGATCGCCAGGTTGTTGTTCAGGGCAAGCTGAGCATTGGCAAGAGTCTGCGCCTCGACTCCCTGCGAGGCATCGATCACCAGCACTGCGCCCTCGCAGGCGGAAAGGCTCCGCGAAACCTCGTAGGAGAAATCGACATGGCCGGGAGTATCGATCAGGTTCAACTGGTACTGGTTCCCATCGCGAGCGCGGTAGTGAAGGCGGACGGCGTGCGCCTTGATCGTAATACCCCGCTCGCGCTCGAGGTCCATGGAATCGAGCACCTGGTCGGCCATTTCCCGTTTCGAAAGCGCACCCGTGATTTCCAGCACACGGTCGGCCAGGGTGGACTTGCCGTGGTCAATATGGGCGACAATCGAAAAGTTGCGAATGTAACGCGCGTCCGTCATAAGCAAACCACTTCCGTGGTCCGAGGTAGGTTCCGAACCAAGGCGAGACTCGCCCTGCAGCGACAGCGGTGGGAGCGGGCCCTCACCAATTGGATTTCAGATTTTGGATTTGCGATTTTGGATTGAAGAGAGGGGGCCGCACAGGGTTCTTAATCCAAAATCCAAAATCTAAAATCCAAAATGCTTTGCCCTTTGAAAATCTAACAAAAGGGCGATACCCTGTCAAACTTGGAGTTGGCGCCGGCGTTGCTGACGTTGGGATGGCATCCTTTTCGAAACGCCGATCATTCCCGCGAAAGGCTTGCCCTGAGCTTGCCGAAGGGCGGGAATCCAGTCCGTCGACAGCGCATTTCCTGGACTTTGTGGGGATTGCGACCACATACTATATTGCGGAGACACTTTATCGCGTCACGGGGGCTCAATATGGCGTTCGAGACCTTATTCTATGAAAAGCGCAATGGCATCGCTTATGTGACCATCAACCGCCCGGAGAAGCTAAATGCCCTGAACCAGAAAGTAATGCAAGAGTTGCATGAGTGTTTCCAGGACGTCGAAAAGGACAATGAGGTCCGTGCCGTCATCCTCACGGGGGCGGGTGAAAGAGCCTTTGTGGGAGGCGCGGACATCAACGAGCTGGCGGTTCAAACGCCTGTGGAAGGCAAAGAGACCTCGGTTCGCGGCCAGAAGATTCTGGACTTTATCGATCACCTGGGCAAGCCGGTGATTGCGGCCATCAACGGATTTGCTCTAGGTGGAGGGTGCGAACTCGCCATGGCGTGCACATTAAGGATCGCTTCCGAGAATGCGCGCCTGGGACAACCGGAAGTAAAGCTGGGACTTATCCCGGGCTATGCCGGAACGCAACGCTTGCCGCGCCTGGTAGGCAAAGGACGCGCCCTCGAGATGCTGCTGAGCGGCGACCCCATCAGTGTCTCCGAGGCCTATCGCATGGGGTTGGTAAACCAAGTGGTCCCAGCGCAAGACCTCATCGCCACAGCAGAAAAGCTTGCGCAAAAAATCATGGCAAATGCGCCGCTGGCCGTGAAGTTCGCGCTCGAGGCCGTAAACCACGGCTTGGAAATGCCCGAAGCCGAGGGCCAGTTCCTGGAGGCTACCCTTTTCGGTCTATGCTGTACGACGGCCGACATGAAGGAAGGCACCCGAGCGTTCTTGGAGAAACGGCCGGCAAAATTCACTGGCAAGTAGTCCCGCTTCGAGAATCGAAATTCGAAACTCGACACTGGCGCCCATTTTCGATTTTCGAAGCGAAGCTCACTCGTCACTGCAACATGGGTTCACGCAGAAAATCCCGCGAATTTGCAATGCAGATGCTCTATCAATGGGAGATCTGCGGGTACAGTCCCGCCCAGGTGGAGGCGACCTTCTTCGCCAACAATAGGGCGGATGCCAACGTGGAGGGTTTTGCCCGCGACCTCTTCGAAGGCGCAGTAAACGATATTGACCGGCTCGACCGCCTGGTTCGCGAGCAAGCTGACAACTGGCGTCTGGAGCGCATGGCAGCCGTTGACCGCAACATCCTCCGCGTGGCTCTGTACGAACTCCTCCGCCACCCGGAAACTCCCGCCGCTGCCGTGATCAACGAGGCGCTAGAGATCGCGGGGCGCTTTTCGGGAGCGGGTTCTGTCGAGTTCGTCAACGGCGTGCTCGACGGCATTCGCAAGAAGCTTCCACCACTTGAGCCACCGGCCAAATAACAAGGTGCGCAGCCATCCCTGGACGGATGTCATTCCGAGCGCAGCGAGGACTCTTGCCCTGCGCAGAGGCGGATCGGGGCTCAAGGCGGACCATTGTGTGGAAGAAAGAATCAGAGCGAGATTCCTCGCTGCGCTCGGAATGACAACGCTGAGGGAATACACAGATCGGCGCAAGAGGACACGTGAACCTGTCCCCTCATGGGACAGGGCTGAAGCTGCCCTGTGTGTGGTCAAGACCCGGTCTACAACTGCTTCCGCGAAAACGTTTCTATCTCGTTGAGCAAAGCTTTCACTTGCTCGGCGGAGGGGGCCTCGGCATAGAGACGGAGGACGTTCTCCGTACCGGAGGCGCGCACCAGGAGCCATGCGGAGTTGCCGAAGCGCATCTTGGCTCCGTCCAGGCCGTCAACGGAAGTCACCTTCATTCCAGCAATGCGTTTGATCTTCTTCTGCCTCACCAGGCGGACAACGCGCTGGGCAACGTCCTTATCAATTTCCAGGTCGACACGCCCGTAAAAGTGGGGACCGAACTCCCGAGTCAGTTCCTGGACCAACTCCCCGAGGGTGCGGCCTCGGTCCGCCATCACCTCCGCCAGGAGCAAGGAGTTCAAGACTCCATCGCGCTCCGGCAAGTGCCCCTTGATGCCGATTCCTCCGCTTTCTTCGCCGCCGATCAGCACGTCGCGGGTGAGCATCAACTCGCAGATGTACTTGAATCCGATGGGCGTGATGTGCAAAGGAAGACCGTATTTCTGGGCGAGCTTGGTCACCATCTCGGTGGTAGAAAACGTTTTCACCACCTCTCCGCGCAGCCCCAGGTCATCTACCAGGTGCTTTAGCAGGATGGAAAAGATCTTGTGGGAATCAATAAAAGCACCGCTGCGGTCCACGGCTCCCAGCCGGTCGGCGTCGCCGTCAGTGGCGAACCCGGCATCGTAGCAGCCCTCCAGCACAGCCTGCCGAAGCTGCTCGACGTGAGGTTCGATGGGCTCCGGATTCAGGCCTGGGAAGAGCGGGTTGTGCTCTGCGTGGATCTCGCGATAAGAAATTCCTGCCTCGTCAAAAAGCCGGGCCAGGCAGCCGCGAGCGGCCCCATACATCGGGTCGATCACAAACCGCCGCCCCGAGGATCGGATTCGATCGAGATGAACAAAGCTTTTGAGCCGCTCCAGGTAAGGGCCTACCAAGTCCACGGTCTGGATGGAGGCCGGGCGCCGTTTCCGTGGATGTGTCCTTGCACGATCCAGGCGGTGAAGATGGATTTCAATCCTTCGCATGATGGAGGGAGCCGCAGAACCTCCATAGGGAGCCTTGAATTTTACCCCATTCCAGCGATAGGGATTGTGGCTGGCCGTGAGTATGATGGCGCCGGCCGTCTGCCTCGCCACCACGGCATAGCTTACTGCGGGCGTAGGCGTGGCGCTGTCAGCCAGGGTCACCGGAATGCCGGCAGCCGCTACCACTTCACTCGCGTGCTTGGCAAACTCTGGGGAAAGAAAGCGAGTGTCGTAACCCACCACGAGGCCCTTTGCCGGGTCACCCTCCTCGCGGACGTACTGCGCGATGGCTTCGGCCACGCGTTGCACGTTCGCAAAGGTAAAATCTTCCGCGATTACACCGCGCCATCCATCGGTACCGAACTTAATCTTATCCAGCATGTGCTATAACAAATCGAGCCGACCGAGGCGATCGAGTTTCTGAACTGCTTTTCCGACGTCCTGAGACCGCGCACGTGCGCAAACCAGCAACGCGTCATCGGTCTCAACGACGATCAGGTCTTGTACCCCAACCGTAACCACATACTTCTTGGGCGAAACCACCATATTGCCGTGCGAATCAAGGCTCAAGCTGGCGCTGGGCCGGACGTTCTTCTCCGAGTCCTGATTGCCCAGCTCGTACACGACGGCCCAGCTACCCACGTCGTTCCATCCGATGTCAGCGGGCAGCGCGTAAATATTCGAAATTCTCTCCATGAGCGCGTAGTCAATGGATATCTTCTGGAACTTGGGGTAAAGCTGGCGAAAGGCGCACGCCCGGACTCCGCCTGCGTCAGCGATTTGCCTCAACTGACTTGCCATTTCTGGCTGGAAGCGCTGGAAGTTCTCAATCAGCGTCGAAGCTTTCCAGATAAACATTCCGCCGTTCCAGAGATACCGTCCCGAAGATACGTAGCGACGCGCGACAGCAAGGGTCGGTTTTTCTGTGAAGTTCTCCACCTGGAACACTTCGTGCCCCGTCACTTTCCCTTCGCGCCGGCCCAGGCCAACATATCCGAAGCCGGTATCGGGTCGCGTGGGCTTCAGCCCCAGAACCACGGAACGCCCAGCCGTAGAAGCCACTCGGCACGCCGCACCTAGGACCTGCCGAAAAACCACAGGCTTCGCGATGATATGATCGGAGGGCAACACCACCATGAGCCCTTCGGGGTCACGCCGGGCGATTTCATGCGCGGCGACTCCCAGGGTGGGGGCGGTATTCCGCGATGCCGGCTCGCCCACAATCTGATGGGAAGGAATACGCGGCAGAAGCTGGCGAACCTTCCTCAATATCACCTCGCTGGTGAAGATGTAGATGTGGCCCAACGGGATGACAGGCTGGATGCGCGCTACTGTTTGTTCCAGCAACGAGTCGTGGCCGAATAATGTCAACAGTTGTTTTGGGCGTTTGCGGCGGCTAAGGGGCCAAAAACGTGTACCGCTGCCACCGGCCATGATTACGGCGTAGGTATGTTTGAATACACGATCTGTAGCCATGCTTATAAATCAAACACAACTTTCTCCACCGCCTCGGGGGGAACGTTGCGAGCCGCCAGCGGTCGCCGGAAGTCCTCGAGGAGGTTAGGAACATAGAACTTCAGGAAGCGGGTTTCCTCTTGGGGAACGAACCTATAGGCTCCCGCAGCGGGAGGTATTATCCAGGTCTCTCCGGTCCGATAGCCCAGCCAGCCCGATGTGTTCTCAACGCGACCCTCGCCTTTAAGAACGGAATAAACCTCCACGCGCTGCGGTGAACTCTTGAAGGTGGCCATCTTGCGCAGGAATATCTCCTCAACTGCGAAGTAACGGCAAGCCATAATATATCGCCTTGTGCCGAAGGGCTCCTGAAATTCCCACCGCGGGAGGCGGCAGCGAGGGAGCAAGTCTTCCTGGATAACGTCCAGTCCTTTCGCCAAATGGAGAGGGCGGGGTTTCCCGTCCCGTCCGACTCTGCCAAAGTCATCCAGGCGATAGGTCAGGTCTGAATTCTGCTCGACCTCGAACAGAACCAGCCCTGGGCCGAGCGCATGTACCGTGCCGGGCGGAACGAAGATGGCCTCGTCGGCCTTGGGGTAATGGCGTCGTAGGAGTTCCTTCGACGTTCCATTTTCGAAAGCTGCTTTTAGCGCCTCCTTTGTGACCCCCGGCTTTACAGCCAGAAGGAGTTCCGCATTTGTGTCAGCTTGGAGGATATACCACATTTCGCACTTGCCGACATTGCCCGGGTCGTGGACGCGCGCGTACTCATCGTCCGGATGAACCTGGACTGATAGCCAGTCGCTCGTGAAGACGTATTTGGCGAGCAGGGGAAAACGAGTACCATGCCACGACCGCCCATGGAGTTCGGGCCCGTACTTTTCGGATGCCTCGCCCAGGGTAAGACCTGCTACGGGGCCGTTCAGAAACCGGGAAGTATCGTCTGTCAACCAGACTTCTCCGATCAATTCGCCAGGTTTCGTCGCGCTCCCAGAGATCTCAGCTTTCCTGGAGGCCGGGGAGTCAGTTTCCTCCGGGGCCGAGTATATAGGTGAGAGATCCTCCCGGCCCCAGATTTTTGGTTTGAAGGCAGTTGAAAGTTGAAGAGGAATGTTCAAAGTGGACATAATCCAGTCATAACTTGGAGAAGAACGCTGCCATACGTCGTAACCCCTCATTAATATGTTCAAGAGAGGTTGCGTATGAAATGCGGATGTGTTCTTGAGTTCCAAAGGCGGACCCGGGCACCACGGCTACGTGCGCTTCCTCCAAAAGCCGCTGCGCCAGCGTGGATGTATCCCCCAATCCATCATTCTTCAGGTAATACCCGACATTCGGGTAGGCGTAAAAGGCGCCATGCGGAGGAACGCACCGTATGCCGGGTATAGATTGCAATCCTTCGATGACACGATCCCGGCGGTGCCGGTACTCGATACGCATCATATCCACGTGGGTCTGTGGCCCTTCAATGGCCGCCAGGGCCGCCTTCTGGGCGATGGAGTTGGGGTTCGAGGTCGAGTGGCTCTGGAGCTTCAGCATGTTTGCCAGAAGCCTTGTCGAACCCAGGGCAAATCCAACTCGCCATCCCGTCATGGCATACGTTTTGGAAAAAGAGTCGACAATCAGCAGGTGATCCCGCTCTTTCGAGGAACCAAGCGAGAAAGGCTTGCGGCCGTCATACAAGAAATGGGAATAGCATTCGTCGGACAGCAGAAGCAGATTGTGCCGGACCGCCAGCGCCAGGAGTTTTTCCATTTCCCCCGGGGGAACCACTGCGCCGGTGGGGTTGTGCGGAGAGTTAACGACCACGAGCTTGGTCTTCGGAGTGATCAGTTTTTCGACGCCCCTGGCGTGCACCGCAAAATTCTCGCTCTCCAGCGTCTCGAGCAGGACGGGCTTGCCCCCTGCGTATTTGATGATCTCCAGGAAGGTAACCCAGTAGGGGGTAGGTAGGATCACCTCGTCGCCATCGTTCAGTGCAGCGGACATCGCCTCAAAGATGGCCTGCTTCCCTCCCACGGTCACCAGGCACTCCTCGACCGTGTAGTCTGATCCATGGTCCTTCGCGTGCTTCTCCACCAGGGCTTGCCTCAGCTCCCTGATCCCGCCCGTGGCAGTGTACTTGGTGAAATCTTCCTCAATCGCTTGGATGGCAGCTTTCTTGATGTGGTCAGGAGTGGGGAAATCCGGCTCACCGGCGCCAAAGTCCGCCAGCTTCGTATCCCTAACCTTCAGCTTTTCCGCCTTTTGCAGGACGGTGGCGATAGTCGATAACGAAATCCGTGAAATGCGCTCCGAAAGCTGCACTCCAACCTCCCTTAAACTTTATTCTGAAAAACCTTTTGATGAAGTCGATCCTCGACCAAAGGGGGAACCAGGCCCTTCACTGATCCCCCGTTCTGGAAAATCTCCCTGACCAGGCGTGAACTGAGGTAGGTGTAGGACTCTGCGGGAACCAGGAAGACAGTTTCAATGCTGGGCTCGAGTTTGCGGTTCATGATCGCCATCTGGAGTTCGTACTCGTAGTCTGTGAATGCACGTATGCCGCGCAGGATGATCCCCGCCCCTTTTTGCTTGGCGTATTCAACCAGCAGCCCGCCAAACGTGTCCACTGCGACGTTGGGCATTCC
>JBAVYG010000508.1:0-2639 GCA_049698675.1 Terriglobia bacterium | reverse complement strand
GCTTGCGGCCTTGGACCTTTACATTGTCGCCTTGGGAACGGGCGACCCTGTTTACGAAGAACTTTTCCGGGACATGGCGGCCCGATATCCGGACAAGTTTCTGGTGGCGGTCGCTTACGACAACACATTGGCGCACCAGATTGAAGCAGGGTCAGACATGTTCTTGATGCCCTCGCGTTACGAGCCCTGTGGGCTGAACCAGATTTATAGCCTGAAATATGGGACCGTGCCCATTGTCAGGGCCACCGGTGGTCTGGATGATACGATTGAAGCTTTTGACGGCCAGTCGGGCACAGGCTTTAAATTCAGCGAGTACACCGGTGCGGCGTTGCTGAACGCGATCGACCAGGCTATGGCAGCCTATCACCAGCCCCAGGTGTGGCAGCAATTGGTTTCGAACGGAATGCGAGAAGATTTCTCGTGGGGAAAGTCGGCAAAGCAGTATTTGGAAATCTATGAAGCGTTGCAGAAGCGAAAGGCCACTCCTGAATCCGAGGCTGAGGCCTCGAACGGATAGCTGGTCACTGTCATCCTGAGCGCGGCGAAGCATCTCGCCCTGCCTTTTGTCGGCGGAAAAGTCCAGAGCGAGATTCTTTGCTCCGCTCCGCTGCGCTCAGAATGACAGGAGGGCAGGCGAGTGCACGGAACAGGCTTGCGCTGGCAGTTATTGGCAGGGGTCACTAATCTGTGGAGGTTTTGAGACGATGGCGGGCGGTCATACTCTGGAATTTTCTGAGCAGAACTTTGAGGAAGAAGTTTTGAAATCTGACAAGCCGGTTCTGGTCGATTTCTGGGCAACGTGGTGTGCACCCTGCCGGATGATGGAGCCTGCTCTCGATACAATTGCTGAGGCGTATGCCGGTCGTGCCAAGGTTGGAAAACTCAATGTGGACGAAAACCTCACAGTCACCAGCCGTTACAGAATCCGAGGTGTCCCCACCCTGCTTCTTTTCAAAGACGGTCAAATCCAGGACCAAATCGCGGGGGCCGCCTCCAAAGAGGCCATCAGCAAGCTGCTCGATAAGTACCTCTGACCTTCCAGGATGCTCGCGGTCCGAGCTATCGAGAGGGCTTTCATCTCCCGTAAACCTGGATTTCCAATTAGCTCATTTTCTCCAAAGATAAGATCGAGTCGCTCCAGTCTGTGGGTGAAGGACTAATTCAACATGGCAGCTAATGTGGTTGTGGTGGGCGCCCAATGGGGCGACGAAGGCAAGGGTAAGGTGGTTGATGTTCTGGCGGAGCACTTTGACATTGTGGCCCGTTACCAGGGAGGCGCCAACGCCGGCCACACCGTTTACGTCAACGGTAGGAAATTCATTCTCCAGCTCCTCCCAATGGGCATCGTGCGGCCGGACAAGACCGCCGCTATCGGAAACGGAGTTGTGGTTGACCCGGAAGCCTTGTTACGCGAAATCAAAGCCGTGGAGGGAAACGGTGTGCGAGTGGATGGCCGCCTACTCATCAGCGATCGTGCGCACCTGATTCTGCCTTACCACCGAGCTCTCGAAGTGGCCGCGGAAGAGGCGCGAGGCGTGGGAAAAATCGGCACGACGGCTAAAGGTATTGGTCCTGCCTATGAGGACAAGGCCGGCCGCCGCGGGCTCCGAGCGGGCGATCTTCGCGACCCGGAATCATTCCGTCGCCGCTGCAGCGAAGTCGTTGCGGAGAAGAACCGTATCGCCTCGGCGCTGTTTGGGGGCGCCGCCCTCGACCCGGTGGCACTGGCTGACCGGTACTTGGAAGTCGCCCAGCACATAGTGCCGTTTCTTGCGGACGTCTCTGCCTATTTGAATGCCGAGATCGACCGGGGAAAGCGAGTGCTTTTCGAAGGTGCGCAAGGCACGCTTCTGGACCTGGACCACGGAACCTATCCTTTCGTGACCTCGTCCAGCGCTTCAGCAGGCGGCGCTTGCACAGGCACCGGCGTGGGGCCAACGCGCATCCAGTCGGTAGTTGGCGTTTCAAAAGCCTATGCCACGCGCGTGGGGAGTGGCCCGTTCCCAACCGAGGCCAAGGGTCCCGAGGGTGAAAAGATTCGAGAGCGCGGAGGAGAGTATGGCGCGGTCACCGGGCGGCCGCGTCGCTGCGGTTGGTTTGATGTGGTGGCGGCCCGCTATAGCGCCCGCGTAAACCATCTCGACTCCCTCATCATCACCAAACTCGACATCCTCGATAGCCTTTCCGAGATTCCGGTGGGCTTGGAATACGAGTACCAGGGCAAGCGATTTACCGATTTTCCACCCGATGTTGAATGCCTTGATAAGGTGCAAGTTCACTATCACATGTTGCCGGGTTGGCAGCAGCCTACCTTCGGTCTGCAGGACTTCTCCAAGCTCCCGCAGAAGGCCAAAGATTATTTGCGGTTCCTTTCCGACCAGGTGGGCGTCGAGATCGCGATGGTTTCGACGGGGCCGGAGCGCGACCAGGTTCTCTGGCTTGACCAAAGCCGTTTTGCGGCCCTCATCGCAAGTGCTTCCCACTGATGGGAACGTGCGAGGAGGCCCAGAGTTTCTACATTTGTGCTGAGATATTTCTGGCCCTCTCCCCCTTGGGGGAGAGGGTGGGCCGCGACCGGCGTTTTCACCAGCCGGCGCGGGCCGGGTGAGGGGTCACTTGCACGGCGAGGAGGGATCGGA
>JBAVYG010000507.1:0-2798 GCA_049698675.1 Terriglobia bacterium | reverse complement strand
GCCACCTGCCCTTGCCATTCCAATGCGAGTAGATCGTCTGCGGGGAAAGGGCTTCCTGGCCGGGGCATAGGGGACAAGCAGCAAATCTGGGCCACGGGCCTTCGCCATCCTCCTGAATCACCCAGTTTTGCGTAACGGGATCCTTTCGTAATTCCATGAGTCCTCCAAGGACAAGCAACGACTTCTTACCAGAGGCGAACCGGTAACTCGCGTCAAGCGCCTTCTAATAGAATCTGCGGCGAGTTCGATCCATTGCCGGGAACAACTCCGCAGCGATGGATCGCAAGGTAACCCCAGACCGAACGTCCGGGGATTTCATGAGGCGGCTTGCCTACTAGCTTGCTTAGAGAGTCAAAATGTCGTGCGGCTCGGCTATTCACCGTTAACTAAGAGTCAGGCGTCCGAAAAACGTTCATGAAATCTTATTCCGCAGGACATATTAAACTGGGCGAATAATTTTTTGTCAAGTGCTGGAGGAGTTAATGGCCGGCAGCGGTCAAGAGTCGAGGGTCCAAGGTAGGTGCTTGGGACTCGGGGCTGGGGGATGGGGAAGAACGAAATGCGGTTGGCAGAAGGCGGTCAAGACTGAGAAGCTCCCGCGAAAAAAGATTCGAGCGGTCTGTCGGTAAATCACACATAATGGTCGTGCTGGTCTTAGGACATGGGACTCTTCCTTGGTATCGAGGGCGGTGGAAGCCGCACCCAAGCATGCCTGGGTGACGAGCGAGGCCGCATTCTCGCCAAGGCCGTGGCAGCCCCTTCGAACCCGCTGAAAGTGGGGATTGAAGGAGCCAAGAAAGAACTCTTACGGGCCGCGCGCGCGGTCCTAAGAAGGGTTTCTACTGCCGCCGCGCGCGACGAGCCTCCGGTTGTTGGCCCCGCTCGAGGGCGGCGTCACCACAAACCCTTGCTCGTGGCCGTTTGCGCCGGTGTGGCCGGAGTGGACCGTCCGGCTGTGAGCCGCCCGCTTCTGGCGTGGCTGCGCAAGGCCATCCCCGCGCGGCATCATCTCCTGGCGACGGACGCGGCGATTGCTCTGCAGGCCGCCCTAGGAACCGCTGCCGGGATGATCGTGGTCTCGGGGACAGGTTCCATCGCCTACGCGCGTAACCACCGAGGGCAAACCCTGCGCGCCGGTGGTTGGGGCGCTTCGTTTGACGATCTCGGGTCGGGCTATGACTTGGGACGTAAGGCCATCATGGCGGCTCTACGCGACTTCGATGGGCGGGGCGAGCGCACTTTGCTGACCCGGAAGATTTGCCGGGCTCTGCAGCTCACTGACATCACACAAATCGTGCTGAAGAACCTTGACACACAGCAAGTGGCCGCGCTCTTCCCGCTGGTTTCGGAAGCGGCCCGCCAAGGCGATCGAGTGGCGCGGCGCCTTTTGGCCGAAGCCGCTTGCGACCTCGCCCAGTTGGCGCTGGCGCTGGCGAGACGCCTGGGGCGTCGCCGAAGGGTCCCCGTCGTGTGTGCCGGCGGAGTCTTCCGCTCCAGCCCCACTTTACGGCGCAGTTTTGCGCGCTACGTGCACCAGCGCATGCCCTCCGCGCGCGTGCGGCTTTTGCAGCGTGAACCCGTCGAAGGCGCCCTGGCCATGGCGGGGAAGCTGGCAACGTAGGGGCGAGGCTTTCTTTTCTTTTTGGCGATCGGCGGGCCCTCCGGAACTTTCCGGTTGCGGGCCGCCCCTGATGGCGTATAATTTCTGGCCTTTGGGCTCGCAATCTGAATGATCTGTATCCTGGCGCCTTATGTCTCAAATGATGGAGGAGATTCTGGAGCAGCCCCTGGCGCTCAAACGCACACTGGCCGCCGAGCGCCACCACGCCTTAGCATTCGCTGACTTCGCCCGCAAACAGAACTTTCGGCTCGTAGTTCTGGTGGCACGGGGCACATCCGATAATGCCGCGCTGTTTGGACGCTACCTGCTCGAGTTAACCACGGGCATCCCCGTCTCATTGAGTGCTCCGTCGATTCACACCCTCTATCGCGCGCGGTTGGATTTTCGCCAAACTTTGGTGGTGGGAATCTCGCAATCGGGCGAAGGAACGGACATCAATCTCGTGCTCAAGTCGGCGAAGCGTCTTGGCGCTTACACACTCGGCATCACCAACGAAGCCCGTTCGACGATGGCCGGTCTGGTGCATGAGGTGTTCCTTGTCCATGCTGGGAAGCAGCGCTGCGTGGCCGCGACCAAGACCTACACCGGCCAACTGCTGCTGCTCTACTTGTTGGCCTCGAGCTTAAGCTCTCAAATTAACCTTGCTGATATCAGCGAAATCCCGCACCGAGTCGAACAGGCGCTCAAATTGGCGCCGGAAATCGAGAACTTGGTCGAGCGCTACCGCTACATGCGCCGGTGCGTCGTGGTCGCACGCGGCATCAACTACGCCAACGCCTTTGAACTGGCCTTGAAGCTGATGGAAACCTGCTATGTCGTTGCGGAAAGATTCTCGGCTGCTGACTTCCTTCACGGACCGATTGCGATGATCGAGCGGGACTTCCCCGCGCTGCTCTTCATGCCACCCGGCAGGACATTTCCAGAACTCTTGAAATTGACGGCGCGCCTGCACGCTCTGAGAGCGGACATCCTGGTGTTTTCCTCCCCCCATGCGCGTATACCCGGCGCCGCTCGAGTGATTCGAATCCCCGATCCTGTCCCGGAAATCTACACGCCTATTCCCTACATCGTGCCGGGGCAGATTTTCGCAGCCCTGCTCGCCGAGGTGAAGGGGTTGGATCCCGACAAGCCACGGGAACTCAACATTGTGACCCGGACAGTCTGAATCACGCCCGGC
>JBAVYG010000506.1:0-4330 GCA_049698675.1 Terriglobia bacterium | reverse complement strand
CCTCCGAACCCTTCCAACTCGTCAACAGCGTAATCGCGTTCGATGAGTCGGCCCTTGCCGGGCATGGTGACGCCGCCCTTGCCCGCGTGGCCCCAGCCGGCAGTCAAGCCGAGGTCCTTGGTTTCGTCGAGAGCCTTGCCGTCCACGCGCGTGGGCACGGCGATGTAGCGCCACCATCCTGGTGGCTCTTGCTCTATCGCCAGCGTCTCGATGGCTTTCTTCTCCTGCCGGCGGGACGCCGGCGCTACCTCGAACGGCGTCTTGGTGTCGAGCAGCGCGGCAATCTTCCGGCCCAGCGCTGCCGAAGCCAACAGCAATTCTTTCGAGTCCGGCAGCGGAATGCGCGGCCAGTCTTGGCGGAGCGCATCGCCGTTCTCGTGGCGGTAGGCGGTTGCGTGCAGCGTGGCGATGCTGTGGAAGAAGACCTCGGGAGCACCGCCGCCGACACACTCAATGTACGGAACGGCACGGTCACTAAGGTTTGCCTGGGATTCGCTATCGCTCGCTTGGGTTGCGAGCGAGGCCTGGGGCTGCTCCTTCTTGAGGAGCAGTGGAAAGAAGTTCGACAAACCATTTCCGAAATTGTCCGCTAGCACCCGGACTATGTAGCCTCGGTCGAAGTCTGCCATAGGCTGTTTCTGGCGTGCCTCGATCCATACGTTCCCTTCAAAAACGTGCGGAAGGTACTCCGTGCGCTTCTCATCCAGGAGTTTGGTCTCTGGCTCCCAATAGAGCCAGCGCACATCGAACGGTCGGTAGCAGTACCGGACAACGTTCTTCTCCACGAAGCCGCGCTTGCGAAGGGAATCGCGCACGGCCTCGGCACGGAAGCGTGCCGTGCTCGTCATGGCCGAGGGACAAACCCGCCGCATTTCTTCGTGGCTGACTTTCGGGTCGAAGTACATCTTCATTCGCTCGATCAGCCGCTCGCGGTCGATGTCCACTACCACGTCGTCGCGGCTGGTCTTGACGCCGGGAAAGGAAATAGGAAAAAGGTCCGTCAGCAGCGGCCACGCCAGATAGCCGGTGTCCACTTGTGCGGGCGCGAAAGGCAAACCTAGCTCCAGCGAGGGCTTGAATTGCTGGTAAAGGCCCTGGCCGTCCTGCACGGCGGTTTCGAGCAATTGCTGGCGCTTGGCCTTGCCCCACAGATGCCGGAAGCGCACCGGCGTAGCGCCAGCGTCCCGCTGGCTCTTTCTGTCTTCAGGCCCTGGCTTGGGGGCCAAACCTGCCGGCGGGACGCCGGCGCTACACACAGACGAGAAGGCGGCGCCACACCACACCCAGTCCCAATTCTCGAGGTTGGCCTTGACCGGATTCTCGACGACATAGCGGACGATCCGTTGCAGTTCCTGTGCGTCGCGGACCAGGTGATCGTAGGACTCCCGTTCCCAGAATTCTCCTGATTTGCCGAGGATCTTGTTGGCCTCTTTGGAAGTGAATGACTTCCAGGAATGCAGAATCTTTTCCAGCGAGTAACCCGAAGCTGGCCGAAAAACCACATGCACATGATTCGGCATTACGCTCCAGGCAATAAGCTGGTACCGCTCTCCATCGAAATATCGCAAAGCTCCGGCAACCATATCGGCAACCTTCGGGTTCGCCAAGTGGCAGGCTCCGCTCCCTGCGTCGAGGGCTGCTTCGACGTGCTCCGAATAGAGTCTGGCCAGCTTCCTCTCCTCCACAGCAGTCAACTCGCGCCCTTGCTGCTTGGCAGTTTTCACGATGTCCTGGCGCTCGAATTCGATGGAGTCGAGAATAGACTGCGGCAGGGAATCCACTAATCGGAAAGTGACAGAGTAAGTGCCGCCTTCGATTTCCCAATGGGGCAGGTGTCCGCGGCTGCGAATGGCGACGTCGTCGTAGGAAAAGAAGGGTTCTGTCGCGCAAGCGTCTTCCAGGCTTTTGTCTTCCTTTGCCGGCGAGACGCCGGCGCTACGAACTAGCAGCGCGATTGCGGTTCCGACCTGAATGCCTTCGGGGTTGAATTCGGTGGAAAACACGCTCGGGTCGGGCTCGCCTTCCGGTGTGAGCTTTCCGGTCTTGTATTTGTCGCCGTTGAGGCAATCAATCCAAATGCGGTCGAAGGCGTCCAGATACCGCTCGCGCATCCCGGTGAAGGACAGCCCATCGAGCCAGGAGTAGTTGGAAATGAAGCACACGACGCCCCTGCCAGACATTTCCACGATGCGGTGCTCGGCCATGCGGTAAAAGCGCACGTATAGGTCGTTCAGCCCCTGCCCCTGCGGAGCGGGCGCGCGGTTCGTGGTGCGGTAAGCGTTCGTCAAATCGCGCTCTTCCGCCACAGCGACGCCGGCGAATCCGTTGTAGGGCGGATTGCCGAGGACCACCAGGATCTTCGCCTGCTGCTTCACGTACTCGGCCGCGTCGCGCTCCTGCTCCATTTCAGGAAACATCAAGTGTTGCTTGGGGCCCTCGGGTGGCTCCCAGCCGGTCAGGGAGTTGGTGAGATAAACCCCAACCCGTTCGGGGCCATGCGTAGCGCCGCCATCTTGGGGGCTCTGCCGGCTGGAAGCCGGCGCTACATCAGAAAGTGGCACGCCGAGCTTCTGCAAAAGCAGGCCCAGTTGAAGGTGCGAAACCACGAAAGGCGCCGGGAGAATCTCGAAGCCGAAGACGCGCTTCTGCGCCGCTTCTTTCAGGTCGCTGGCGGTGAGGCCGTTTTCACCCCGCTCCTTGAGGGTTCGATGAATGCGGTCGAGCACTTCCACGAGATAGGAGCCCGTGCCGCAGCAAGGGTCGAGCACATAGACGTTCTTGTCGGCAAGGCCAAGCGGCAAGCCCAGTTCCTGGCGCAGCACGGTATCCACGCGCTCCACCATGTACTTCACAATCTCGGGGGGCGTGTACCAGACGCCAAGCTGCTTGCGCAATTCGGGGTCAAAGGCCTCCAGGAAGGGCTCGTAAAAGTACTGCACGGCGTGGCTTTCCTGGAAGTTGCTGAAGAAAGAGGCGCGGTCCACGCGGTTGAGCACGGCGCCTGTCCAATCGAGCACCTGGGAAAGCTTGAGGGCGTCAAGTTGGTGAGGATCGGCGACCAGCCCGAACAGGCGCGAGATCATGGGAACGCGGAGCGACCAGGCCGTGAGTCGCCAGTCGAACCGCTTTCGGGACGTGGGCGGATTTTGGCGGGACCAGAGCACCCAAGCCGAGAAAATCCCATAGAAAAGGGTCTGGACGAGGCTGGAGCGGAAGAAGTGCTCGCCTTTCTCGCCCTCGAATTTCAGGCCCAGCGCTTCTTCCAGCGCGGCGCGGACCGCCGCCAAGGCCGAAAGCTCCACATCAGCTATGCCGGCCAGGGCATCGCGGGCGTAGGAGGCGAGGAACCAAGCCACATCCTCGGGCGCGGCGATGGGAGCACCATGGCGCATGACGCGCTGGAGGTACTCGACGAAGCGGTCATTCTGTTTCTCGACCGTCGCGCGAGGCGAGCCCGCCGCCTGCCAAAAGGCCTTCTCGTTTTCCGCCAGCCGGTAAGTTTCCAGAATCGCCGGGTTGCTCTCGGCATCTTGGCCCACCAGGACGAAATCACGATAGTTGGTGACCAGGACTTGGCGGTAACGGTTCCAGTACTTGGTGACCTGTTTGGCCTCGGCGGTCACCCAGGCGTCATCTTTGGTGGGCTTCACCTCAATCGCGCCCCGCGCCGGAAGCTGGCCTGGTAGGGGCTCGGCGTCCGAAAGGTGCTCGAACTGGTCGGCTGTGAAAAGGCCGCCGTCTGGTTTGCCGGCGCCGCGGTTCGCGAGTTGCAGGACACACTTGACCTTCGGTTTGAGTTTCTTGCCGACCTCGTTCAGCAGGGTAGCAAGAGGATGATAGTAGGATTCTTCCTCAACTCCCGCGCCCGTGGAGCGAATGTCGCGCAGGTCCCGGAGGTAAGTTTCCAGTGACGTCATCAATCAGAGATAGTTACCACAAGCGCGGGTTGATGACAAGCGGGTAGATACAAGCGCAGACCTGTTTGCCAAGGTCTGCGGTTCTCGGGCGGCAAAGACCTAAAAGCCGCAGACCCTGAAAACCGGGTCTGCGCTACCTCGCTACCTCCCTCTAGTTGTACTAGGTTAAGTTTATCTTGACTCTGCTTTCTCGTGGCGGTAAGCTTCGGGTATGACGCCACAGGAGTTGAAAGCTCTCGATCAGAGATTGACAACCTTTCTTGAGGATCTGCTCGCCCCGCTGGGCCGCAAAGAGCGACGCCATTGGGCGCGCGTTTATGTTCAAGGGTTGCTGCTCGACGGCGAGCGCAAGTCGATTGAGCCCATGGCCGACCGGATTCCCGGCGCCGATGTGCAGGCTTTGCGGCAGTTCG
>JBAVYG010000505.1:0-3437 GCA_049698675.1 Terriglobia bacterium | reverse complement strand
ACTCCCCTTAGGCGAGCAGCGCCGCTGGCTCAATAAGGGTGGAACGATGGGCCGGGTGTTCGGGAACTGGCAGATCAGTGGCATCACGACTATCCAATCCGGCACTCCTTCGACGGCCCAGATACTGGGCAACCTCAGCGACCGGGCGGGGACGGCAGCGATTTCCAACCTGCGCGCTGACGCCACGGGCCTGCCTGTCGAGCTCTCTCGTTCGCAGCGGACCGCGCAGGATTTCTTCAATACCGCCGCGTTCTCGCTCCCGGCGGCGGGCGAATTCGGCGATGCGGGACGTGATACGACTCCCGGGCCGGGAACGGTGAACTTCAATATGTCGCTCGACAAGTCGGTGACTTTCTCCCGCGAGCGGGGAATTCGCGGCGACTTCCGCATCACATCGGACAACATCTTTAATACGCCAAAGTTCGGTGGTCTGTCCACGGTAGTCAACGGGGAGGGCTTCGGACGCGTCACCAGCGTGGGCGCAATGCGCAGCATAGTTTTTTCGTTGCGCCTGAGATTCTAAGGGCAGTCGAGGAGTCAAGAAGTCGAGGAGTCGAGAGTCGAAGGTCAAGAATACTGTCATTCCGAGCGAAGCGAGGAATCTCGCTATGAATCAAAGGACGTGCGATATCTTAGGCTGGAAGGGCAGTCAAGAGTCGAAGGTCGAAAGTACAAATGCAATTGCTCCTTTCGACTCTTCGACTTCTTGACTCCTGGACTCCTCGACTGCCGTCTCGACTCCAAGGATACCAAGATGCAACGAAGCGTACGAATTCTTCTAAGTAAGTTCTCAATTGCCGGGCTGGTATTTGGCCTGTCGGTGGCGCCTTTGGCGCTGGAGGGGCAGAGCACAGACGCCGTAGCGCAACAGGTCGGCACACCCCGCCAAGGGTTTCTCTTACGCAGCCAGACCAATGTGGTGCTCGTGGACGTTCGGGTAACGGCGAAGGGAAAGTTGGTGACCGACCTCGAGGCGAAAGACTTCCGGGTTTTCGAAGACGGGGCGCCGCAAACCATCACGTCCTTCAGCCTGGAGAACGTCGAGAAGCTGGCGCAAGCAAACACCACAAACGCCCCCCCGCCCATCATTGACCTGGATAAACTCCCGCCCAATGTTCCGCCGGCGACCGTCTTGCAAGACCACCGGCTTACGCTGCTGTTTTTCGATGTGTCCTCGATGCAGCCGGACGACCTGATGCGCGCCACGAAAGCCGCCACCACGTTCGTGCAGAAAAGGCTGACGCCGGCGGATCTTGTGGCTGTTGTCACTTACACCTCGAGCCTGCGGGTGGTCCAGAACTTCACCAACGACCGCGGTGCTCTTTCCAAAGCCGTGAATGGCATCCTGATGGGAGAGGAATCGTCCAACCTGGCTGCCAACGGAAACGTGGGCGAAGCGGGCGCCACCAGCGCGTCGGGTGAAGAAGTGGTCACGCAGGATGTTTCCGACGCCTTCACACCTGACGAAACCGAGTTCAATATTTTCAACACGGATGAAAAGCTCGCGGCTATCGAATCCCTTGCAGAAATGTTGCGCGGGGTTCCGGGGCGGAAATCGGTCATTCACTTCTCGAGCGGCATCACGGGCACCGGGATCGAAAACCAGGCGCAGTTGCTGGCCACCGTCGCCGCTGCCAACCAGGCGAACGTCTCGCTGTACACCATGGATACGCGAGGCTTGATGGCGCTGCCGCCTGGGGGCGATGCTTCTTCGGCAAGTCCTTCGGGTACGGCTGTGTATAGTGGTTCGGCAGTGTCCTCCCAGGTTTCCTCGATGCACAGCAGCCGGGAAACGCTGGCCTCGCTGGCGCAGGATACCGGAGGCAGGACTTTCTACGACACCAACGATTTTGGCGAGGCTTTCCAGGAAGTCCAATCGGAAAACTCCAGTTACTATCTCTTGGGCTATTCCCCCACCAACACGCGCTCCGACGGCCAGTTCCGCAGAATCCGCGTCGAGGTAACGCGGCCTGGTGTGAAAGTTCAAGCTCGGCCCGGTTACTTCGCCCCCAAGAATTTCCGCCAATTCACGCGCGAAGACAAAGAAGCGCAGCTTCAGCAGGCGGTGAACCTCGATCAGCCATTTCTGGACTTGCCCTTTGTAGTTGACGCCTCGTACTTCCTCCGTCCTGACAACACCTACTATGTTGTGCTGGCGGCGAAAATTCCGGGATCATCGGTGCAGTTGCTGAAGAAATCCAATACGCATGAAACGGAATTCGATTTCATCTGGCGGGCCACCGACGCGTCCGGAAAGCCGGTTGGCGTGCTGCGGGACACGCTGCCGGTAAAGGTGAGCGGTGAATCGTACGACATACTGCTGGCCGGCAATTTCCTCTATGAAGGCAGTCTGGTGCTCCCACCGGGGAAGTACCAACTAAAGGTCCTGGTCAGGGAAAACCAAAGCGGAAAAATGGGGACTTTCGAAGAAGCGCTGGATTTGCCTCCCGTCTCGGCGGGCGCACTCGCCCTGAGTTCGGTGGTCCTTTCTAACGAGGTGAAAGCCAGCGAGTCAAGCGGTGGGCGGAGGAGCAAGTCTAAAGGTGAAAGCGAAAATCCGCTGAACGTGGGAGGCAAATCAGTATTGCCAAGTGTGACTCGAGTATTCCGCACCAATCAGGATCTCTTCGTACTGCTCCAATCCTACGCGGGGAAATCAGCCTCCAAAGCGAAGGCGGCGGAAGCCGCGAATGCCGCCCCGGTCCCACCCTCGGTGGCGCTGGCCTTTTTCCGAAGAGGCGCGAAGGTGGCGGATGCCGGGCCCTTTCCTGGAAAGGTGGGAAAATCCTTCGAGGGCAAGGCAAGTTACTTTGTCGAGATTCCACTCGCGAAATTTCGCCCGGGCCGCTACACCTTGCAGGTGAATGTGCTCGACCCAGCGCATGACCGCGTTGCCTTCGCAAGAGTGCCGCTGGCGGTTGTTCCTGCGCCACCGCGGCCTGTGCCGAGTGGAACTGGCAGGTAATGGTTGACGGAAGACTCTCGTATTGTGAGATACCTGACAAATTGTTGCAGATTCTTCTTGACACGATTCGCGCGTTTTCGTACGATGTTGGTGACAATTGAATACTTGATTCAGTAACCCTGAATCTCATCTAGAGTGGCCGAGGGACGGGCCCGATGACGCCACGACAACCGCTCCGACACAAGATCGGGGGACAGGTGCCAACTCCCGCCCGGATATGGGGAAGATGAGAGGGGCCGAACGGTCTGTAATGAGCCTCTTCCCAACCGGAAGGGGCTTTTGAGTTTATAGCCTCTTCGACGACCTTCCATTATTTCCCCAGGCACAATCGGGCCCCGCGAACCATTTAGGGCCGCCCCTGGGGGCCGATGTCATTCCGAGCGTAGCGAGGAATCTTGCCCTGGTCTGTGGAGGAGGGAGTCAGTGCGAGATTCCTCGCTACGCTCGGAATGACACACGGATCTCAGACAGG
>JBAVYG010000504.1:0-4006 GCA_049698675.1 Terriglobia bacterium | reverse complement strand
CCGTACAGCCGCACACGAATGTAGCCTGTGCCAGCCTCGGCGCCACCCTTGAGCTGGGGCGAGAGGGTGATGAGCGGAGCAGTGAACAGTATGTCGCCATCTTCCTCAACGGCGGATGCAACACGGCCAATCCTGTAAAGCGTGTCCTTGGAAAGGTCGGCCTCCAGGACGTCTCCCAAATAGCTCTTCGCCTGCAACCATTCACGCTGGCCTGCTCCCTCCTCCGGCGGAACAGTTGCCAGTTCCGACCTTGGCGCCACCGTTAGCGCGGCTCCGGCTGCCGCAACCTTTTTCGTAAACTCCCTGCGATTGAAACTATGAGTGCTCACAGGACCTCCTCCATGTTTCTCAGAGCTACAGGCGACCATACGCTTTCGTCAACATGCGAATATCCCCTCGCCCTTGTACTCCGGTTATCACTCGACGGCCTGGATAGTCTCTTGGGCCCTGCGTTCTCGGTTCTTTCGAAGGGCCTCCGATTGGTTGAGAGCTTCGCGTGCCGCGCTCTCATCACCAATCCTCTTGTAGAGCATGGCGATCTGGTAGTGGAAAGATCCGTCCGGATCGTTTGCGCGAAGACCGTGCGCGTTCTGCTCGACTCTTATCTGTGGCAGATTGGGAAGTGCCTGTCCGGGCATCTGCGCGGACCCTGTGCCCTGGTCAAGGACCAAAACCATAACCGCCACGGCGCACGCGAGACCGCGCTGGAATGCTCTAACTCGCTCGTTTGCATCCATTGCTCAGCTAACCTCCACAGAACTCCGATGGAGTATGCCCGGACTCTTCAGAGAGAAAAGAGAGAGCGACAATCGGTAATACCGGCAGCCCTCTCAGCGCGGGTTCGTTTTTTGCGCAACAACACTCACGGTTCGCGCACCACCGGCACCGAAGGCCGCGGTTCGACCTGCTTGGTCGTGATCAGCAGCTTGGCCGACATCAATTCCGGACCTTCCCAGCCCTCCTTCAGCGCCTTGATGTGAACCTCACCCGGGCGCTTCGTGCTCTGGATGATTACCTGGGCCAGACCGTTGAAGAGCGAGCGCTTGGATGCTTTGTCGCTTTCCTGGCAGTTGGGGTCGCCGTTCCCTACGCCGATCAACTTTCCAGTCCCAGAGACATTGAACGCAATCTTGTTGTTTGCAGTCGGCACTGGTCGACCCTCCTTGTCGAGAGCCTCCACCTTCAGGATCGCCACGTCTTCGCCGTCCGCGTTGATCTCGGTACGGTCCGCCGTCAGCCGGATGGAAACGGTCGATCCGGTCGTCTCCCGCTTCTCGGCCAGAACGACCTTACCGTCCCTCGAACCGCGCGCCTCGATGGCGCCCGGCTCGTATTTCACCTTCCACTCCACGTGTCCCAGGTGTGGAACCTTCTGGCTGCCCAGGCTTTTGCCGTTTACCAGCAACTCCACCTCGTCCAGGTTGGAGTAGACCCAGACCGGAATCTCGTCGCCCTCCCTGCCGTTCCAATTCCAGTGCGGGAACAGATGCAGCGACGGCTCCTTACCCCACCACGCTTTGTAGTAGTAGAAGTAGTCCTTCGGGAAACCGCACATGTCGACGATGCCGAACTGGGAGTTGACTGAGGGCCAGCCGTAGGGGGTCGGCTCACCGCGATAGTCGAAGCCTGTCCAGGCGAACCCACCCGCCTCCCAATCGCGCGTGTCGTAGAACCTCCACCATCCTTCCGGCGTTTCGCCCCACGGCACCACGCTGTCGTAGCAGTTCACCGTATTGCGTAGTGGATCGGTGGCGTACTCGCCGCGCGTGCTAATGGCGCTCGACGTCTCCGATCCGTAGAGCGGGTGCTTGGGATGCTTCTTGTGGAATGCGTCGGGGTACTTCTGGTTGTAGTTGAAGCCTATGATGTCGAGCGCCTCGGAGACGCCCTTTTCGTTGTCCCCGTTGACAGCAGCGGAGACGACGCGCGTCGGGTCGAGCTCGTGGCAGAGGCGCACCATGCTGGCAGCGATCTTGGCGCCCTGCTCGGCCATCGGGTCTTGCAGTAGCCACTCTTCGTTGCCGATGGACCAGATGATGATGGAGGGTGAGTTGCGATAGCGCTTGACCATCAGTTCGAGTTGCTGCATGCCCTCGGGATTCGAGCTCATCTGACGGGTTTCGCACATCATCATCATGCCCATGCGGTCGCAGGCATCCACCCACTCGGGCGTGGGTATGTTGTGCGAGGTGCGTACGGCGTTGCAGCCCATCTCGCGCAGCACGGCGAGACGGAACCATTGCAGCCGGTCGGGCAGGGCCGCGCCCACGCCCGCGTGGTCCTGGTGATTGCAGGTGCCCTGGATCTTGAGCGGCTTGCCGTTGAGGAAGAAGCCCTTCTCCGCATCGAAGACAGCCGTGCGTACGCCGAACGTGACGCGCTCCGCATCGCGCACTTTGCCGTCGGACTCGACCGTCACGATGGCGGAGTACAGATTCGGTTCATCGACCGACCAGAGTGCGGGGTTCGCAAGCTTTGCGGTGGCAGTGTAGGTGGCTGAGCCGTCGACGGCGATGGACTGCGCGGGTGATTCGGCGGTGGCGACGGTCGCGCCCTTGGCATCGACTATCTTCCAGTTCACCTTGGCACTCGCGGCTTGCTTTCCCTCATTCTGCACGACCGTGGCGAGCGCGAGCGAAGCCGAATTACCGCTCACGGTCGAGCGCACGGTGCTGTCCCACTTTCCCAGATGCACGGCATCGGTCTTCGTCAACCAGACGTGGCGATAGACGCCCGCGCCCTCATAGAACCAACCGTCGCCGAAGCTCGCATCGACACGAAGCACGATGTAGTTCTTCGCACCGTAGGCGAGGAAGTCGGTGAGTTCGAAGCGGAACGGAGCATAGCCGTTGTTGTTGCGACCGATGAAGCAGCCGTTAACGAACACGAGCACGTCACGGAAGGCTCCGTCGAACTCGACCCAGATGCGGCGGCCCAAGTCGCTTGCGGGAATATCGAATTCGCGCCGGTACCAGCCGACGCTGGTTTCGGGATAGCGGCAGCCAAGGGGCTTATAACCATGCGATTCCTGCTCATCATCATGCACAAAAGGCAGCTCGACGGCCCAGTCGTGTGGCAGATTGAGCGTCCGCCACTTGGAGTCGTCGAATTTGGCCTTGCCAAACTCGAACTCGCCGGTCTTGGCGAAGTCCCCTTGGCCAAAGCCGAATCCCAGGTCGCGGGAAGGATCGCAGCCGTGGCCGAAGGTGAACTTCCAGCCGAAGTCGAAGAGCAACTGTTCTCGCGGCGCAACGGCGGGAACAGCCGCCGCCGAGCCTTCAGGCGCACCGCGTCCGAGAAGCGCGGCGGCACGCGCCCAGGCCGAGCGGGCGGCCAAGGAGGAGACGGAGAGAGCCAGTCCTGAAAAGAGGAGGTCACGGCGAGAGAAGCGCGGCATTAGCACCTCGATGGATTGAAGATTCGGTACGCGCGATCGAAGACGCGCACGTCAAGCAAGGCGAGCTGAATCCAGGGCGGCATCAGTCTTCAGGCCAAAGTCACTTTGAGCGCAGCCGCATAATCTACGCTGGGTCGATATTGCTTCGGAAGCTCGACCCGCAGACTATCAGCATGCTGCCTCCAGTTCACCCTGTCGCCCGTTCCGAGAAGTTCCGCCCTGGCCACTTTGCCTGGTTGCGTCGCAGCCGAAAATCCCAGAGCCTGCACGACGATTGCCTCCGTCGGCCAGCCCAGCACTAGCGCGTAGACTACCTTGTTCGCCTTGTTGCGAGTGAACCGGATGTCCTTCGGCCCCAGGTTAAGGACGCTGTTTCCCTGGAAGGATCCGCTCTTCACACTATTAGGCCCTTCGCCATAGATCTTCCATGGCCGAGTGTCGTAGATGGCCTCGCCATTGACCTGCATCCACGAGGTCACGCCGTCGAGCACGGCGATCTCTTTGCTGTCGATGGTACCGTCGGGCTTGCCCGGGATGTTAAGAATGAAGGTGCCGTTTTTGCTGACTGTGTCAATAAGCCAGTGGATTACCTCGCGCGGGGGCAGATAG
>JBAVYG010000503.1:0-9918 GCA_049698675.1 Terriglobia bacterium | reverse complement strand
GGGATGAAGTGTACCGTAAGGCACGGGAACTAGCGCCGAGGTCTTCAGCGATCCTTTATACGGGAACCATACCCAAAGAAGGTGCCCTCGTCCTATGAGCTTTTCCTTTGACCCGGACGAAGGAGCGGTAGTTGTTCAAGTAAGACTTTGGGGACCCAGAGGGCGTGCCGTAGTCCGTTTGGCGTTGGATACCGGGGCGACGGCAACACTGGTGAACTGGGATGTTGCTGTGCTTTTGGGATACGACCCCTCTGTAACGCCGGCGCGCCGGCAGATTACGACTGGAAGTGGAGTCGAGTTTGCTCCTGAGATTCCCATTGACAG
This sequence comes from Terriglobia bacterium, assembly GCA_049698675.1. Classification (GTDB taxonomy): domain Bacteria; phylum Acidobacteriota; class Terriglobia; order UBA7540; family UBA7540; genus CAVROP01. The sequence continues at coordinate 9,594 of JBAVYG010000503.1, read as the reverse complement.
GATCGAAGCTTTAGGGATGGAGAGGCTGCGGTTTCCTGTGCTTTGCCACACCCTGCCGCCCAGCGCCGGAGTGGATGGACTTCTGGGCCTGGACTTTTTGCGGGGACAGCGAATGGCTTTGGACTTCCGCACGGGTACCATTACGGTTGATTGAACAACTCTCTCATACTCCGAATACACAACTTCTGCTCGCCCAATGTCTGCGTCGTGAATATTGATAACGGCTTTGGGACAGGGTATCTTGCCAGCGTAATCAATCGGCTGTAACTCTGTTGTCATTTGACGAACGGGCGCTCCGTGCGTACACTTAAAATGAAATGAAGACCTACAGCTTCAAAGTGGTGCTGGAACGTGACGAGGATTTCGACGGGAATCCTTCCGGCTGGCACGCTTACTGCCCGGCGCTGGAGCGGCAGGGAGCGTCAACCTGGGGTGCGACGGAGAGCGAAGCCCTGCAGAACATGAACGACGTCGTGCGCATGGTGGTGGAAAGCATGCTTGCGCACGGCGAACACCTTCCAGAGGAACCGGCTCATGAGGTGGAGGTCACTGTCGAACCCCGCGTGGCGGTCACGGTCTGATTGGTGGGCATCGACTACGGACGGCTTCGGAATCTCACTGCTCGCGAACTCATTTCTGCGTTGGTCCGCGATGGGTTTACTTTTGATCGTGGTGGCGGGTCTCACTAGATTTATTACCACACCGACGGGCGGAGGGTGACCGTGCCATTTCACAGAGGAAGTACCACGTTCACCCGCAAGACCCTAAGAAGCATCATTGAGACGCAGGCGCGGTGGACGGAGGGAGACCTCAAACGCCTGAAACTTATCCATTAGGCCACCGAGGGTCGCGGGAGGGCGTCTGTAGCGCTGCTCACGGTCAACGTTCCGACCTTCCCAGCTCCGACTTCCTGGCCCGGGTTCAACCCGCCAGGCTGAAGGCTGACCGCTGATTGCTGAGGGCTAATCTCATCCCAGGAGCCGTCGCAGAGCTTCCGCCTGTTCGGGGTTCTTGCGCAGCATGAGGCGACGGAGGCGGGCGAATTCATCCCGGTCGATCTTCTGGACGGTGCCGCGCCCGCGCTGCGGGCTGAAAGCCAGGATGTGATCGAGGTCGGGATGCCGCACCAGGGGATTCTTGAGGCGCACGGCTTCGCGGGGCGGGCAGAAATCAAGTAGCGAGCCCATGCCGGTGTCGCGCCCGTCCGAGGCCGCCCGCGCCACTCCCACAACCCACTTGCGGTCCACCTCGTAGCAAAAGAAGAGGTCTCCACGCTTCACTTCCTCACGGATATAGCGCAAACTCGAGGCGCTGCGTATCCAGCCTTCGTCGCCCAGTTCATACGCGCCGCGAGCGCGGGAGCGGAAATACTGGTCAAATTCCCAGCCGCGTTTTGTATTGATTTTGAAGACCCAGACGTTCAACTGACCCACCGTCAGAGCTCGACCACGCGTGCAACCCGAATGGCCGGGATGGAGCGGATCTCGGCGAGCACTTCGTCGGGGACGTGATCATCAACCTGAACCAACCCCACGGCTAGCCCCCCCTGAAGCTCCCGCCCGAGAGCGAAATTGGCGATGTTGATTTTGTGGTCGCCTAGGATGGTGCCGATGCGCCCGATGACGCCCGGGACGTCCTGATTGCGAATGTAGATGTGAATGCCCTCGAGTGGGGCCTCGATATCGAGCTCGTTGATGCCCAGAATCCGCAAGTTCCCACGCAGGCCCACCATGGCAAGCGCACTGGCCGACCCGGTTTCCGTACGCAGGTCCAGTCCGAGCGAATGGGAGAAGGCCGCACGGCGGGCGCTGCGGAGCTCCAACACCTCGAGGCCGCGCGCCTGCGCCAGCGTTCCGGCATTGACGATGTTCACTCGATCCGAGAGGGCCTTTTTCAGGATGCCTTTCAGTACGGCGTTCTTTACCAGGTGCGTATTGAGTTCCGCCAGCCCGCCGTCGTAGCTGATGCTGACCTCGCTGATCCGCTCGCCGGCGACTTGCGCCAGGAAGGTGCCCAGGCTTTCGCCAAGCTGAAGGTAAGGTTTAAGCTTCTGATACTCCTCAGGTGAGATGGTTGGCATGTTGACGGCGTTGCGCGGCACGCCCAACAGGAGGTAGTCGCGGATCTGTTCCGCGATTCGGATGCCCACAATTTCCTGCGCCTCTTCCGTAGAGCCCGCGATGTGCGGCGTGGCGATGACGTGCGGGTGGTTCACCAAGCGCGGGTCCTTGGGCGGCTCGGTCTCAAACACGTCCAGCCCGGCGGCCCCCACCTGACCGCTTTCAAGGGCCGCGAGCAGATCCACCTCGTTGATTAACTCTCCCCGGGCGCAGTTCACGATGCGCAGGCCGGGTTTGGCGAGAGCCAGCGTTTTGGCGTTGAGCAGGTGACGGCTCTCCGCCGTCACCGCCGCGTGCAGGCTCAGGAAGTCGCTCTCCTTCAACAGTTCCTCAAGGGACACCAGCTTGACGCCCTGATCCTGCGCGAGCCGGGAAGAAACAAAAGGGTCTGTGGCGAGAACCGTCATACCGAAAGCTTGCGCCAAGCGCGCTGCTTCGCGCCCGATGTTGCCGAAGCCCACCAAGCCGAGGGTCTTCGAGCGCAGCTCGATGCCGGTGAGCTTTTTCTTCTCCCACTTCCCCTGTTTGAGCAGGCGGTCAGCCTCCGGGATGCGCCTCGCCAAGGCCAGGAGCAATCCCATGGTGTGCTCGGCCACGCTGACGGCATTGCCGCCCGGCGTGTTCATCACCACGATGCCCTTCTTGGTCGCGGCGTCGAGATCCACGTTGTCCACGCCGCTGCCCGCACGCCCGATGGCGCGCAAACGCGTGGCCCCCTCGAGCAGCGCCGCCGTCGCTTTCGTAGCGCTGCGCACCACCAGGGCGTCGGCGTCTTTGATTTCCTCCGTTAGCGAGGCATTCGGTTGCTTGGGAAGGAAAACCACATCCCACGATTTCTCTGCCGTTAGGACTTCAATGGCCCGTTCCGATACATTATCTGCAATAAGGATTTTCATAATACTAGCCACATCGTCGGAGATACACCTCCTGGGCGGCGCGGACGCCACTGCCCAGCTCAATCTTCTGTCCCAGCTTCAGCAGTACGAGCTCGAGAGCGGCCACCACAGCGAACAGCTCAGGAACATCGTAATAGCCGAGGTGCGCAAGGCGGAAGATCTTGCCTTTCATGCTGCCCTGGCCGTTGGCAATGATAGCGCCGAAACGGTTGCGCATTTCCTTGACAATGGCGCCCGAATCCATCCCCTCCGGCGCGCAGACGGCGGTGGCGGCGTTGGCGGGGGAGGAGACCGCGAATAACTTGAGCCCCAGCGCCTTGGCGGCTTCACGCGTGGCCTCCGCCAGCAGGGCGGCGTTGGCGATCAGGTTCTCCCTGCCTATGCACTTAATGTACTGAAGCGCTGCATGCAGGGTGATGATGAGCGTCGTCGCCGGAGTGTAACTCGTCTCGCCTTTTGCCTGGTTCTTCCGCTCCTTGGCGAAATCAAAATAGTAGCGGGGAAGTTTGGAGTTCGCGATCATCTTCCAGGTTTTTTCGCTCACGCTGGCGAAGGCCAGGCCGGGGGCGATCATGACGGCCTTTTGCGATCCCCCGATCACAATGTCCAGGCCCCACTCATCCGGACGCAGGTCCGTGGTGCCGAGGCCGGTGATGGCGTCCACAACCAGGCAGGTCTCGGGATAGTTCCTGACCATCTCACCGATCGCCTTCACGTCGTGGCTCACGGCGGTCGAGGTTTCGGTGGCCTGAACGTAAACCGCGCGGAAGGCACCATCCTTCTCCAGCCGTGCCTTGATCTCGCTGACATTCAGGGGGTGGCCGTAGGGAGCTTCGACTTTGACGGCCTCAATGCCGTAAGCTTCGGCCAAGCCCAGCCAGCGCTCGCCGAATTTGCCGGCGGTTCCTACCAAAACGCGCTCGCCCGGGGAAACCAAGTTCGAGACGGCGCCTTCCATCGCCCCTGAGCCGGAGCTGGCCAGTATCAGGACGTCGTTTTGAGTATTGAAATAATACTTCAAGAGGTCCAGGGTTTCGCGCATGATCTGGCGAAACGCTTCGGTGCGGTGGTGGACGTTGGCGACCATCGCGCGCGCCTGTGCCTCCATCAGCAGGGGAGTTGGTCCGGGAGTGAAGAGTCTTTCTTTGATGATGGCTGGCATGAGTCTGATTCCTTATTGGGTTTGAGTTGGCTTCGGGATAGCCGTTCCACGCGGGGCAGAACTGGGGACTATGGACAGCCTTTCCTGAGGTCCAAGCCGAAGCCCGTCAGTCTAGGAAATAGCGAATACTTTGTCAAATCAATTAAGTTTATTACCACTATGTGATAAGGCTTGCCTCCGGCCCTCCGCGTTCGAGGCCATTTTAGTTTGCCGGATTCATTGTTTTCACCGCCTCTGGTTTTCATTCCGTGAGCCACGTTCCCTGGCGCTCTCTTCGCTTGCATCTACTCGCTGAACCGTTGTCGTGTTACATTGTAAGGTTAATCAACACGCTCTATGGGAGACCAAGAACGCCACACTTTCGCTTGGACGGATCTTCTCTGGCTGGCCTTTCTGGGTGGCCTTGCACTCCTCGACCCCATTTTCGAAGTCCATAAGCAGGAGACCCTGCTTGCCATCGGTCTGTTTCAGATATTTGAGCATCGCTTTCTTGCCTGGAATCCCTCCCGCAGCAAGTACTATAGCGTGATCATCAAAATTCTGTTGGCCACTCTGCTCGTGGAGCACACCGGCGGCATCACCAGCAGCTACTACCTTATTTATTTCTTGCCCGTCGTGACGGCGGCCATGCTCTTCGACGGCACCGGCACGCTGATCTGGACCGCCGTTACTTCGGCGGTTTACTGTTCTCTCTTAATCCCCGCCCTAAGAGATTACGAATTGTCGCCGGGGGGCGCTACGGAACTCGCCCTTCGGAACCTTTTCTTTTTCCTCGCGGCCATGGTGGTGAACCGTTTCGTGAGTGAGAGCCGCCGGCAGGCGCGGCGCTATCGGCTGCTGGCTGAGGAACTGGCGGAGACCAACCGCCGTCTGGAGCAGGCGCAGGAAGAAGCTCGCCGCTCGGAGCGCTTGGCGGCTCTGGGCCAGCTCACCGCAGGCTTGGCCCATGAAATTCGCAACCCCTTGGCGGTCATCAAAGGGTCGGCGGAGACGCTCACCCGCCGGCTCCAGTCGGCGGACCCGCTTACTACCGAGGTGGCTGGATATATTTCCAGCGAGGTGAACCGACTCAACACCATCGTCACCCGCTTCCTCAACTTCGCGCGCCCTCTCAAACTCGAAAGAAGGCCGACGAAGATTCCGCCCCTCCTGGGCCGAGCTCTGAAAGTGGCGTACGACCGCTGGCCGGAGGCAAAGGTGGAGGTTGCTCAGCAGTACTCTGAAAACTTGCCGGAAATGAGCGTTGATCCCGACCTTTGCGAACAGGCGTTCACTAACCTCGTGCTCAATGCCTATGAAGCAATGACGGAGACCGGCGGCAGGCTGACCGTAAGGGTTGCGGCCGCGAACTCTGACGGCAGGCGCGGCGTGGAGGTCGACATCGAGGATACCGGGCCCGGCATCCCCGCTGAGCTGCAGGAGCAGATCTTCAATCCCTTTTTCACCACCAAGAAAGAAGGAGTGGGATTGGGGCTCTCGCTCGTCTCCAAGATTGTGGATGACCATCGCGGCTGGATCCGGATTTCGAGCGAAGCGGGCAAGGGGACGTGCTTCCGGTTGTTCCTGCCGGCGGAGTAGAGCCAGACGAGCTTTCGGGCGTGCGGGGCGGAAAGCTGCCAGCTATCAGCTCTCAGCCTTCAGCTAAAGCACCGGGATTAACCCTTAAGTTAAGGTGAAACAGGAACAGAAGACTAATGGGTGCTCAAACAAAGCTCAGCCTGCTTTTCGGTTCTTGCTGACCGCTGACGGCTGATAGCTGAAAGCTGTCGGATTGCCGCACAGAGTTACCAATTTGCAGGAAAATGAGTCAAACAACCTGATGTCCACAATTCTAATCGTCGAAGACGAACTAAAGATGGCGCGGCTGCTGGAATTGAATCTGGCCGAGGAGGGCTATTCGACGCTCGCGGCCCAGGATGCCGAGACCGGACTCAAACTTTTGCGCCAGGAAAAGATCGATCTTGTCTTGACCGACCTCAAACTCCCCCGCATGGATGGACTCGAGTTCCTGCAAGCCGTGAAGCGCTCCAACGCACAGATCCCCGTCATTCTGATGACGGCCTACGGCACAGTGGAAACCGCTATCGAGGCAATGAAGGCTGGAGCCAGTGACTATGTGCTGAAGCCTTTCTCGATGGAGGAGATCAAGCTCATCATCCGCAAGGAGCTTGATGTCCGCCGCCTGCGCGAGGAGAACCGCGACCTGCGCGAGGCGCTGGGCGAGCGCTACCGATTTGAGAACATCGTAGCCCAGAGCGCCAAGATGCAGGAAGTGCTTGCCGTCGTCGAGCGAGTTGCGCCCACGAATTCCACCGTACTGCTGGGCGGGGAGAGCGGCGTGGGCAAAGACATGATCGCGCGGGCCATCCACCAGCACTCGCGCCGCGCCTCAGGCCCTTTCATCAAGATTAATAGCAGTGCCATCCCGGAAAACTTGCTGGAGAGCGAATTGTTCGGATACGAGAAGGGCGCTTTTACCGGGGCAATGACCGCGAAGCCTGGAAAATTCGAACTCGCCGACAAGGGTACCATCTTCCTGGACGAAATTGGTGACGTGCCGGGGGCCATTCAGGCGAAACTCCTGCGCGTGCTCCAGGAGCGCGAATTCGAGCGCCTGGGAGGCACGAGAACACTGAGAGTGGACGTGCGCGTGGTCGCGGCAACGAACCAGGACCTGCGCGCCGCACTCGAGCAGGGCACCTTCCGCGAGGATCTCTACTACCGCCTGAACGTCGTGCCCATCAGCATTCCTCCCTTGCGCGAGCACAAGGAAGATATCCCGTACCTGGTGGACCACTTCCTGGCGCGCCTCGCCCGCGAATCCGCAAAGCCGACTACGGGCCTTACGCCTGCCGCTATGAGATTGCTGATGGATTTCCATTGGCCGGGTAACGTCCGGGAGCTCGAAAACATCATTGAGCGCGCCGTGGCGCTCTCCACTGGAACCATGCTTGACGTCGGCGACATACGGCTGGATGTCGGCCCGGGCGGGGCGGGCGTCGTTGGCCCTGGGATGTCTGCCAGCGACGCTTACGGACCTTTCCTGCCCCCTGGCATGACACTCGAACAGTACGAAGACGAGATCATCAAAGAAGCCCTGCGCCGCGCCGACGGCAACAAGAGCCAGGCCGCGCGCTTGCTTGGCCTTTCCCGTAACGCATTCCGGTATCGTTTGTCGAAGCTGGGCGTGCCCGACGAACCCGAAGGGTAGTGGCGCGGGAGGCCAAAGGCCTCCACTACCCCTACGCCCGGCGCTGTTTGGCTGTGTGTCTCAGGGAAAGAACGAGACGGAGGCGCTCGAAGACATCGAAGAAGCCAGCAGTCCCTGGCTTTGGGCTGGAGATCAGAAGCAACCTCCGCGCTCTCAGCTCGGGTCGAGGAGTGATATACTCATCGTATGCGCTCCGCAGGCTCAGCTTCCAACCGGAAAAAGCATCCCGCCAGTGAATACGGCTACACCGTTATCTATCAACGCATGCCCGAAGGCGGCTACAGCGTTGTGGTCCCGGCCATCCCCGAAATCTGCACCTTCGGTGAAACGCTCCCCGAGGCGCGGCGCATGGCCACAGATGCGGTCCGGTGCTTCCTTGAGAGCGCCCTCAAGACCGGTGAAGCCATTCCCAAGGATGTTGAACCCGCTACAGAACGCATTGCTGTTTGCGTGGCTTGAGCTCCATGGCCGATAAGCTGCCCGTCCTCAAAGCCCAGGAAGTTGTTCGCGCGCTGCTGCGCGGCGGCTTCTACATTCACCATCAGGCTGGCAGCCACGCCCGATTACTCCATCGAACCAGGCCCGAACTGCGTGTCACTATTCCCATTCATTCGAAAGACATTCCCCCTTCGTTGCTCAGACGGATCCTGAAACAGGCGGGGTTGACTGACGACGAATTCGCGAAGTTGGTTTAGCTCGTAGTGTGACTGCGCTCGCATCCCTCCACCTACCTTGCAGTGCCCTATCGTAGTGGCGCACTAACGCGTGCCCGTCAGGCTTTAGGTAGGCACCCAGGATCGCCCCTACGCGCCGGATTCCCAGGGGCGGCAGATGCGCTCGATGATATCGATCATGTTCTCGACTTCTTCCGAAGTCGGGGTGCTCTCAGGGTGCACGGCAGCGCAACGGGTGCTCCACGCCCTTCTGAGGAGCGTCCTATCCCCAAGCGAAATGTGTCCACCCTCGAGCAGCCTGTCAAAGAGGATTTCGATGGAGCCCTTTACGTAAAGCTGCAGGCCACCGCAAAGTTGGCGAGCGGCAAACCGCAAGAGCCTCTCGTATTCTACCCCGGCGATCATGCCAGCCAAGTTCGGGTCTTCGTAAACCAGGATGCGGGCAAGTTCCAGAGGGCCGTATTTTTCGAGAAACGGCCGAAGGACCTGTGCCACGCGGCGACGCTGAATCCAGATGTCCGCGTCAAATGCCGTGCGCACGCTAACCGCGTCCGAGGCCTCCAGCTCTTCAATCGTCAACTCGTGATAAGTCCACAGAGCGGTCTCGGCGGAAGCCACGGAAGGTAGCTGGAAGTGCTCTTTCCACTCGCGAAGCTCATCGCAATAGGCGAGGTAGACATCGATGGTTCGGGGACGATAAACCTGAAGAAGGTTCATGATGGGCGTGCTGAAAACGCCGAAACGGTCGGGGTGGACGAAGCGCAGCACCAGGGAGACGAGACCGATATTGTGGAAAACCCGAAGCGACCGCTGTACCAGATCACGCGCATCGGCAGGAAGCGGGCCTACCATCAGATGGGCGTTTTTCAGCGCCTGATCCAACTCCTTCTCAATTGGCTTCGGTCCATAGCGCGCGAAGGCCGTCTGAGCCGGGTCGAAGATGTTCAGGACATCCTTCGCCACCAGCCACCGCTTCCCCGAGCGAAGCTGCTCAAACTTTTTTTCCAGGGATTGAAAGGAGTAGGTGCGCCCGAACTTCTTCTTACAAACTTCGGGGAAGCGGTCGAGATAACTCCTCAGGTCAAAACCCGGCACGATTACCTCTTCTCCACTCTACCTAACATTTTAGCGAGGTTGCCATTCAAAGCAAGTTTTTCGTTCCCGCATGGGCAAGCATCGCCAGTTCGCGGGGTGAAGCATATCGTCGGGAACGAAGCGGGAATGTCGTTGATGGCAAAGGGGATGGGTTCCAAAAGCCGGAATTTTCCAGAAAATGAAGGGACTTATACAGAATTTTGTGGCATTGTCTCGCGGTGGTGCCCGTCAATACACGACGCTTCCACCGACGAAGAAGAGGGATCTGCAATTCCAACTTCTAACGTGTCGCATTCGATCCTGCAAGCGCTTGGCTTGGCTGAAATCGGCCACCCTCGGTTGAATTCGGCCAAGCCAAGTTCGTTCTTTGAGCAGCAGCTCTTTTGCCCAGTACCTTTAACTATTTGTGTTTCAATAGGATGCCTCACCCCATCTT
>JBAVYG010000502.1:0-2546 GCA_049698675.1 Terriglobia bacterium | reverse complement strand
GAACTCCCGCGCCAAAGGCGCCATGGCCTGCTGCAGAACACCGTCCACCCGGAACTTCACCACCACCGAGTTGTCACGGCTCTCGATGTGGATATCGCTCGCGCGCCGTTCCAGCCCGGCAAAGATGATGGAATCCACCAGCCGGATCATGGGGCTGACGTCTCGCTCCCCAACCAGGTGCTCGAGCGAAAGACCTTCGCCCGCGGCCTCTTCCTCGCTGATGACGTCCAGCCGAAACTCCTCGGTGGCCTCGTCCAGCACCCTCTGGGAAGGCTCTGTCTTTTTCAGGAAATCACGCACTTGGCTCGGCGGGGCCACACGAACAACCAATTGCCGGTCGAGCTTCATTTCCAGCTCATCCAGCCGGGATAAATCGGTGGGGTCGGCCACCACGATAACTAACTGGTGATCGTGTGCCTCCAGCGGGAGAAACTGGTAATGGAGCATCGTGTCCAGCGGGATCGTGCGGAGTAATTCCCCGTCTGGACGACAATCCCGCAAATCCACAAAATCAAAATGATAGCGGGCTGCCAGTTGGCGTACTTGCTCGAATTCGGCGCTTAACTCCGGAGTCATTTCTTCCAACTTCCACCTCCCAATAGGTTGTTTTCAGCAACCTCCGAATTCTTTCAGTGAACCTGCGCTGCCATGGAGAACAGGGGCAGGTAAAACGCCACCAGCACCGTCGCCACCACGATAGCCATGCCGGCGATCATAATCGGGTCCACTAAAGCCACGAGCGTGGCCAGATCAACGGTTACATCTTCCTCAAAGAACTCCGCCAGGGCCTCCAGCATATTGGACATGGCGCCGGTAGATTCGCCCACTTCCATCATATCCAGAGCAAGGGGAGGGAACAAACCGCATGGGCGCAGGCTGGCGCTGAGCGCGCGACCACCGATCACCTCCTTTTCAGCTTTCGCAATCGCCTCTGCCATCAGGGGGCTGGTCACCGAGTCTTTCGCGGTCTCCAGCGCGGAAACAATGGGGATGCCACCCTGTAACAGAGTGGAAAGTGTCCGCGCGAATTCCGCCACGGAGAACTTCAGCAAAAGTTTCCCCACCACGGGCATGCTGAACTTTGCGCGTTCCCATGCCAAGCGCACGCGCCGGGAACGAAATACCCCGCGCGTCCCCATCACGGCCAGCACGATCCCCACCAGAATGACCGGCGCGAAATGCTTCACCCCCTGTGACAGGGAGATCATGAAGACTGTAAAGACCGGTAATTGCACCTCGAGCTCAGCGTAAAGCATGGCAAATTTCGGAACGACGAAAGTGATAATAAAAGAAATCAACACCAACAGGAAGGTCATCAGGAACGCAGGATAAATGAGAGCGGACAGGAACTTCTTGCGGAAGGTGCGCGAAGTCTTCTGGTACGTGAGGTAGTGAGCGAGAACCCGGTCCAGGCTGCCGCTCCGCTCCCCGGCACTGAGTGTCGCGCAATACATTTTGGGAAACCGGCCCACTGATTCGAATGCCTCGGAAAGCAGCGCCCCCGCCCGAACTCTCTCCTGGACTTGGGTCAATGCCGCCCGGAGCGCTTCGCTCTGGGCTTGACCGGCCAACAATTCCAGGGATTTTTGCAAAGGCAGTCCGGATTTCGAAAGGGTCAGGAATTGTTGATTAAAGAGGAGGAATTCGTCCGGCTTGATGCGGCCTCCCCCTCCGGGAGCCCACCGCGCGCTCAAGGTCTCTTTGGACCGAACGGAGAAAACGTAAAACCCTTCGTTTCTCAGCCGATGACGTAGTTCAGCTTCCGAACCAGCCTGCTCCGTCTGGACCAAGACCTTGCCCGTGCCCGTCCCGATTTTGCAAACGAATTCAGCCATTTCAAGTCGAGGAGTCAAGGAGTCGAAGAGTCAAAAAGTTGAAGACGCATGGGCCGAAACTTCTGACCTCCAACTCTTCAACTCCTCGACTCTTCGACTCTCAACTGTCCTTCTCACCAACTGCTATAAGGCGTCCCATCCAGCGCAGTCTCATCCGACCCGCTATGCACATCCACTATTCCGGACGCGGCTTGGCTGGGATTCAACGGCACATCCTCAACATCCGTGCGCCAGGTTTGGTTCGACCCGGTGAAAGGATCCACAGGAATCCCGCCCCGCAGGTAACCCGCATCCACTAAGTCATCCAGGGTTGTGGGCGGACGTTGCTTATCCAGAGTAAATTCGTCGATGAGCTTGCGCAGCGTGTACAAATCATCCTTCAGGACTGCCTCCCGCGCATGCACGATGGCCAATTGAAAAATAGGCATGGACATGGTAGCGAGGATCAGGAGCAGCGTCAGGACCACCATCAGCTCGATAAGCGTGAAGCCCCAGGTGTTGGAGTGGGAAACTGGGAGTTCGAAACCTGCAATTGGAAATTTGGAGCCCGAAGCGGGGAGTTCAGAATTTGAAATTTGAAATTTGAGATTCGAAATTCGCAGGGGGTGAACCGGCGATGGCTCCAAACCTAACTTGCTCTCCCGCTGCCTTTGGAATTCGAAATCTGAAATTTGAAATTCGAGACTCGCTGGACGACACGCCCCCCCGGGC
>JBAVYG010000501.1:0-2385 GCA_049698675.1 Terriglobia bacterium | reverse complement strand
GACATCGAGACCTTTCCCGCACTCATACCCGAGCCGACGATGGTTGTCGGGTTGGTGGCCCCCCAACTCCAGGACAAGAGTTCAATTTCTTCCTTGTGTTTCGTGGCGGCGCTCTCACCCTTAATGCTGGCAAATTTCAGATGGTATTCGATTGCCATATCTTCTCTCCTCGTAGAATTTGGATTTTCCAAAGAACACGAGGCGGACTCTTGCTCGAAGTCCGCCCCGAGCCGCTAAGTAACTAGCGTTTGGCGGACTGCGGCAACGATGCTACCAACCGCAGCGAAACCGTAAGCTCGTCGAGTTGGAAGTGCGGGCGAAGGAAGGCCACCGCGCGGTACACGCCGGGCTTGCCCTTCACCTCTTCCACATCGATGCGCGCTTCCCGTAATGGGTACTTCGCCTTCGTCGCTTGAGTTGCTGTGTCGTCGCTGATCACGTATTGCGCAATCCAGCGGTTGAGGAACATCTGGATTTCGTCGCGGGAAGTGAAGCTGCCGATCTTATCCCGCATCATGGCCTTCAGGTAATGGGCGAACCTGCACGTGGCCATGATGTAGGGCAACTGCGCGGAGAGCCGAGCATTGGCGTTGGCCGCATCGCTGTCGTACAATTTGGGCTTATTTGCGGATTGCACGCTGAAGAACGCGGCCTTGTCTGTGCCCTTGCAATGCACCAAGGGGACCAGCCCCTGGTCTGCCAGTTCCTTCTCACGGCGGTCCGTAATGGCAATTTCGGTGGGGCACTTCAGCGCCACATCCCCTTCGTCCGTTCGGAAAGTATGTGCGGGTAGTCCTTCCACCAGACCTCCGCCTTCCACTCCGCGGATTGCCGCGCACCACCCATACAAGGCGAAGGCGTTCGTCAAGCGCGCTCCCATGGCGTAGGCTGCGTTGCCCCATAGGTACTTGCTGTGATCGGTCCCATCCACGCCTTCTTCGTAAGTGAAGGCGTCCACAGGGACCGTATCCCTACCGTAAGGAAGACGCATCAGGACGTGTGGCACGCAAAGCCCGACATAACGGGAATCGTCACTCTGGCGGAACGACTTCCACTTGGCGTACTCGGTAGTATCAAAAATTTTTCCGATGTCCCGCGGCTGATCCAATTGCGTAAAACTCTCCATATTCAGCAGTTGTGATGAAGCAGCCGTCAGGAATGGCGCGTGCGCCGCCCCAGCAACCTGAGAGACCTTTTCCAGGAGTTCCAGATCCTCCGGGCTCTTGCTGAACTCGTAATCGCCGATCAAAGCGGCAAAAGGATCTCCGCCGAAAATCCCGAACTCTTCTTCATATATCTTCTTGAACAAGGCACTCTGATCGAATTCAGGAGCCCGCTGTAGATCGCGCAGAAGCTCTTTCTTCGTAACATTCATAATGCGAATCTTCAGCATGACGCTGGTCTCGCTTTGGCCGATGAGGTACTTTAACCCGCGCCAAGTTGCCTCGAGTTTTTGAAACTGGGGAAAGTGCAAGATCTCATTGAGTTGGATGGAGAGCAGGTGGTCAATCTGCGCCACTCGGGCATTAATCATCGCCTCGACATCTTTCGAAACGGTGACCTCCCCTTCCAGCACCTGGCTGATGAATTCCTTCACCAGGCTCTTGCCCCGCTCACGGGTGGCAACGTCTGTTCCCACCCTGCCGGCCTCAACAATCTGATCCAGCAATCCCTTCTCCGCGACCTGCTCCGCCGCCTGTGCAGGCGCCTTTGCCCTTTCTTCTTTAGCCATTTGACCCCTCCTTCCCTTCCTCCTTCTTTCCGCCCAGTTCCGTCCTCAACTTGTTCAACTTCTCCGTGTTACTAACCGCCTCCAGCAGAACTTCATCCAGCTTTTCGTTCGTCTGCAACGTACCTTTTAGATCGTTGAGGCGGCTGCGGAGTTCAAGCAGTTCGCGCAGAGGTTTGACCTGCTTGGCCACGTTCTCCGGCGCGAAGTCATCCATACTCTTGAAATCGAGACCGACCTTCAATTGTCCTGCATCGGGATCCTCGCTGAGCTTGTTTTCCACCGAGAATGCCAGATGAGGTTTCATACTTTCCAGCACGTTGTCAAAATTATCGGGGGTTATTTCTACGAACCTCCGGTCTTTTAGCCGGGGCAGAGGATCTACGGGTTGACCTGAAAAATCACCCATAACTCCCATCACAAATGGGAGTTCTTTAATTTCTATGGCGCCTCCGGTTTCCACGTCGTAGGTAACGTGGACTCGTGGAGGACGCACCCTTTCAAGCTTCTTCTGCACGCTCTGTGCCATGGGGCACCCCTTCAGGTAGAATTCGAATTTGTCTTTGAGTGAATCTCTGAACCGTTATGCTTTGTACCAAATCGGCGAGCATTTGTCAATGCAAAACTAGACCGGTCGATTTTGAATCGCTTTCTTC
>JBAVYG010000500.1:0-2054 GCA_049698675.1 Terriglobia bacterium | reverse complement strand
TCCAGCGACGGCTCCCACGTTTGGTGGTGCGGTATCGCGACAACCCGGAGCCCACCCTGCTTGACCCCGAGTTGGCGCGCCTGACGTTCGACGGCTACTTACGCAAAGACGGGAGTGTGGGAATCCGCAACCTGATTGGGGTGGTGACCTCCGGGATGTGCTCGTCCACTGAGGTGGGGGAAATCGCCAGACGCGCGATGCGAGAAATCTACACGCGCGAGAAGTTTCCCAACGTCGATGGCGTAGTCCCCATCCTGCACGAATCAGGCTGCGGCATGCCGGATGGGCGGGCGGTCCAGATGTTGAACCAGTGGCTCGCCAACACCCTGCGGCATCCCAACCTGGGCGCGGCTGTTTATATTGACCTCGGATGCGGAAAGACCTGCGTGGAATGCTCGGCCCCGGTCTTCCAAACCGCCGTCCCGGATTACAACCAGCGCGTGGTGAATATGACGATCCAGCATCTGGGCGGCAGTCGCAAGACGGTGGAGCGCGGGCTTGAAATCGTCGAGAAGCTGCTTCATTATGCAAACCAGTTCAAACGCCAACCGGCGCCAATCTCAAAACTCATCGTCGGGACCGAATGCGGCGGGTCGGATCGCTGGTCGGGGGTGACGGCTAATCCTGCCGTGGGAGTCGCTTCCGACATGTTCGTGAAGGCTGGGGCAGCCGTCTTCCTTCCCGAAATCCCCGAACTCCAGGGCGCAGCGATGGTGGACCTGGCGCGCCGAGCCCGCACGCGCGCTGTGGGGAAAAAGTTGATGCAGGCTCTGAAACGCTATGAGGCCTATGTGAAGAATTTCGGCGAGGATTTTCGCGACAATCCTTCTCCCGGCAACATCAAAGGCGGACTCTACAATATCTATTTGAAGTCAAGCGGTGTGAAAGCCAAAGGCGGGACATCCATCGTGGAAGACCTGATCGAGTACGGCGAGTGGCTGGGCGACCGAAAAGGCCTGTACGTTCTCTATACGCCGGGATACGACCACCTCTGTACCCCTGCCCTTTTCCTGAGCGGCGCGCAGGTGACGCTTTTCACTACGGGCCGGGGAACCGGTATCGGGTGCGCTCTGGGACCCGTGATAAAGATTGGTTCCAATCCTCAGCTCGCCCGTAGCTACGAGGATTTGGATATCGATGCGGGAACCATCCTGGAGCGCAAGGAGACCATTGCAGACGTGGGCCGCAAAATCTTCCAGGAAACCCTGGACGTGGCTTCAGGCCGCAAGCTCACACGCGCGGAGGAGTCCGGCTTCCACCACGAGTTCAAGATCTGGGAACAACTCTGGCCGGCGCTGTAATAGTTGTCAGTCGTCAGTTTTCAGTAGTCAGTTGCCAGTTGTGCATTGTCCGTGGTCCCGCCCCGCATGCCCCATTCAGATTGACGACGTGCGGTTGCCGCTGGGGTATCGGGCATGAGAAAAGCCCATGGTCAGGACTGCATTGACCGTGACGGCTACCCGTTTCACCCTCCGAAACCCGACAGGACGATTGCATTCAGAGCCAGTCAGTTGTAAGTTATCCGTCGGTCGAAATTTGAAAACGGAAATTCCGGCAAAATGAGGGTGGAGGTTTTCAGAATGGAGATCTGGGACAAGGCGAAGGGAGTGGGTAGCGCCGCTTTGGATCGAGTTCGTGAGGTCACCGATCACATCACTGGGAGTGCGGCGCTACGAGAAACTGAGAAATTCCATCAGGACATGGAGGCGGTGTACGCCGCCTTGGTGAGCCGCGTCGTTTCTGGAGAACAGAAAATTGAACAACTCCAACAGGGGAGCAAGCAAACGCTCGGGATAGCCATAGCATCAATTCTGCTGTCGGTGGTTACCCTTCTTGTTGTCCTATTCCGGTGACCATATGAGGTCTGAGTTACAAGAATTCCTCAGAGAAACCGAGCTGCGTTTCCCCGCGGCAAAACGGGACTGGAGGAAGGCACTTTTCCCCGAATTGTCAGGCCGTGAATGGGTTGATGCGGCTGTACTTGCCGGTGAGTCAGTTCCGGGGTTAATCCAAGGAATTCGCGCAGGATTCGTGACCGATGCACACTTCGATCC
>JBAVYG010000499.1:0-6385 GCA_049698675.1 Terriglobia bacterium | reverse complement strand
CTGGAAATCAGAGGGGAACAGTCAACACCGGGCATGGACCCTTTTGGATGACGCGGTGGGTTGTGGAACCAAAGATGGCCAGGTCCAGAGCATTGCGGCCGCGCACTCCGAGGATGATGAGGTCCGTATCGGCTTCACGGGCGGAGCGGATGATCTCCTCGTAGGGCTTGCCGACTCGCAGACGGGGCTTAAGGAGATTGCGATTCCGGGCAGAGGGTGGGAGCAGGCCGTCGAGTTGTTGTACCACCTCGGACGTGACCGCGGTGAGATCCTTGTTGAGCGGGAAATCCTCCACGACGTGCAGCAAGGTTAGTTCGGCTTTGTATTCCTCCGCCAGGGAGAGCGCATAGAGTAAGGCCCGCTCGGAATAAGTCGAAAAATCCACCCCGAAAAGGATTTTCCGCAAATGCACCGGCTCGACACTGTCTCCCGGGGCCACAAATTCGTGAGCGGGTTTGCGCACTACCAGGACGGGACAGCGCGCCTTTCGCAGGACCTTTTCCGTGACCGAGCCGAGGAGGATGTGGTCCAGGCCGTGCCGGCCGTGCGTACCCATCACGATCAGGTCCACGCCTCGCGTTTGGGCGAAGGCAAGGATGGTATCCGTCACATCACCTTCGTCCACGAAGCTCTCAATCTCGATTCCCTCACCACGGTGTTTCCCCACAAAGTCCTTAAGTTGCTCCCGGGCAAAAGCTGAAAGGCCCTGCGAAACCTCGTCGATCGCTTCCGCATTGATGTAGGAAGGATAGGCCGAGAATGCCAGGTGGAGGACGTGCTCGATCAGCAGTTTGCTCTTATAGCGCCGTGCCAGTGACTGCGCGTATTCAAAAGCCCTTGTGGAGAACTCTGAAAAATCCAGCGGGCAAAGGATTCGTTCCAGCTTCAAGGGGGCTCCTCACAAGGTAAGATTCATGGTCGATTCCTTGCTCCGGTTCGGACTCCTGATGGGAACAGTTGCGGCGAACCCAAACTCGCTCGAACGCTGCCCAGAGCCGATGAGATGGCACGTGACATGCCAGGAATTCAACATTGTTAGGTGTAAGAGATAGGCAATGATGCGGCCGATCTCTTCCTTTAAGATCAGGCCAATACAAACAGTTAGCTGCTAAGCGACAGATGGTCATGGGCTACAAACAAGAAAGAGCGGTTGAGTCATTTGCCACAAGACCCCTGAAATTTCGCGCAACTTATTTGAATGCAAGGTGCTAGCGACGTCGGGGAAACGGCTAACTTTTGCTATGCTCGGCTGTTAAGAAATCAACAGATGCACAAGCCTGGCATTTAGTGTGCTACAACAATCATGTCGGTGGTGAAATCGGGGCAAAAACTGCGCCTCGACGAGACTACAGCACTCTTGGGAGGGTCTGATCTGTGAAAATCATTCGGCCACTGTTACTATTGACTCTTGCAGCCTTCATCGCTGTCTCCTTGGGGATGAGCAAGGTGGAATACGGCAAGAAGGAAGGCAAGCCCTGCACCTTCTGCCACCCACCCGGGAAGTTCAAGGAGCTTACCGACGCTGGAAAGTACTACAAGGAGCATAACCACTCGCTCGAGGGCTATAAGGCCGACGAGAAGAAGGGAAGTTAGTCGAGCAGCGGGTCGGGCCTATTTCGGCAGGCCCCCTTCTCTCGTGCCTCAGAAAATCGCTTACGCAAAAACATGCCCGAAAACCAACCAACTCCTGCTGGACGGCCGGAACAGGCACGCACGCGTGGCCTCGCGGGGCCGCTGGCGAATATCTTGCGTCCGATATTTTATCTCAGCCACAATCTGGTGAGTCGCCTTGGCGTGGTCCTGACGACCAGTGCCGGCGTGACTCTGGTACTGGCTTACTTTTTCCAGCTTTTTGGCATGGTCTACAACCCTTACGCCGGCATATTAGTTTTCCTTCTGCTGCCCGCGGTGTTTGTTGCCGGACTCCTCTTGATCCCACTCGGCATCTACCGCGATTTCCGCAGATACCGGCGACGCGGCACGCTACCCGTCACTTACCCGACTATCGACTTTCGCGACCCGCGCCTGAAGCGAACGGCGTGGTTCGTAGCGATTACGACCGCCCTCAATGTGCCTCTCTTCGCCGTCGCTACTTACCGCGGCACGCTCTATATGGATTCAGTGCAGTTCTGCGGGCAGACCTGTCACCAGGTGATGCAGCCCGAATACACAGCCTACCAGCGTTCCCCGCACGCGCGCGTGGCTTGTATCGAGTGCCATATTGGACCGGGGGCGCCGTGGTTTGTGCGCTCGAAAATCTCTGGCACCTATCAGTTGCTGGCCGTGACCTTCAACCTCTATCCGCGCCCTATCCCCACGCCGGTTCACAACCTACGCCCCGCGCGCGAGACCTGCGAGGATTGCCATTGGCCGCAGAAGTTCTCGGGCGACAAGCTGGTGGTCAAGACCAGCTTCGATAACGATGAAAAGAACTCCGCCACCAAGACGGTTTTGTTGGTCCACATCGGCGGCCGCAGCCCGGATCGTCAACTGGTGGGGATTCACGGAAGGCACCTGGGCTTGGTGACTTACGAGGCGGCCGATGATAAGCGCCAGGTCATCCCCTCCGTCAATTATCAAAACCCCGATGGCTCTTTCACACAGTTTGTTTCCACGGAGGCAGCTCAGAACGGCTCAGCCCGTCACGAACCGCGCACCATGGATTGCATGGACTGTCACAATCGTCCCACACACACCTTCGACATGCCGGAATCAGCCGTCAACCGGGAGATGGCCGCAGGGCGCATCAGTTCCTCCTTGCCTTTCGTCCACAAGTACTCGGTTGAGCTTTTGAAGCAGAACTCTTCCAGCAGGTTGGCGGCTCAGACCCAATTGCCGGAGGCTTTCCGCGCGTACTACAAGGCGAATTATTCCTCGCTTTACAATTCGCAGCAGGCGCAGATTGAACAAGCAGCGGCCACGGTGCTTGACATTTTCAATGGCAACATATTCCCCGAGATGAATATTACCTGGGGAACTTACCCGAACAACCTGGGTCATACAGATTTCCCCGGGTGTTTCCGCTGCCACGATGGCAACCACAAATCGAAGGCGGGAAGTGAAATCACGCAAGACTGCAATGCGTGCCATTCCCTCCTGGCCATGGACGAGGCGGACCCCAAGGTCCTGCACGAGCTTTACCCAAGCCAGTAAATACCCTTGCCCTTGAAGGCAGAATTCGGGCATCATTACACGCGGCCTCCTGACTGATCGGAGGGCAGGCAAAAAAGAAGCGAGGACAATTCCAGAAGGAGAACATTCATGAGGCTTCTTAAGGTTCTGATCGCGATATCAATCTCTTGTGGTTTCCTACTCACGCTGGCGACGGCGAAGATGGAATACGCCAAGAAAGAAGGCAAGCCCTGCACATTCTGCCATGTAAAGATGGGCTCCAAAGAATTGAATGACGCCGGCAAGTACTACAAAGACCACAACCACTCTCTGGAAGGGTACAAGGCGCCGGAAAAGAAATAGCTTGCAGTCGCGAGTGCCCTAAATCGCATGAGAGGGATGAGAGGAGAACGCCTGGTTGGAAACTCCTGACCCTACTCCGCGTGGAACTGTTCAACCCGGCCGCCGCTGGGTTAATCTCCTTCTAGGGAGCGGTGTCGTAGCTTCGATCATTTCCTTTATCTACCCTGCCATGCGCTACATCATTCCCCCGCCCGTGGCGGAATCGCCCAGCCGTTTTGTGGTGGCGGCGAAAGTGGGCGAACTCAAGAACAATAGCGGAAAGATCTTCAAATTCGGTTCCCGGCCCGGACTGCTGGTTCGTCTGGCGGACGGCAGCTACCGGGCTTTTTCGGCTGTGTGCACGCACTTGAACTGCACGGTGCAGTATCGATCCGACCTGCGAGAGATCTGGTGCGCGTGTCACAACGGACTCTACGATCTCGAGGGGCGCAATGTCAGCGGCCCTCCGCCGCGTCCGCTCGAGGTTTTTGAGGTCCACATCCAGGGTGAGGACGTGGTGGTGACCCGCACCGCCTGACTATGGCCACTCTCTACCGCAAAACTCTGAACTGGCTCGACGAAAGGTTCGGCGCCGGAAGTGTGGAGGAGTTCTTACGCCACAAGACAGTTCCGGTGAGTCGTCACATTATTTGGTACTACCTGGGTGGCATGACGCTGTTTCTCTTCATCATCCAGGTCCTGACCGGCATCCTGCTGCTGCTTTATTATCGGCCCACCCCCAACGATGCCTTCGAAAGCGTGCAATACATCATGACTCAGGTGCGCTTCGGCTGGCTCATCCGCTCCGTGCACAGTTGGTCGGCGAACCTGATGATCTTCACCGCTTTCCTTCACATGTTCAGCGTTTATTTCCTGAAGGCTTATCGAAAGCCACGAGAACTCACCTGGCTCAGCGGCATACTGCTGTTATTCATCCTTCTGGGTTTTGGCTTCAGCGGCTATCTCCTGCCTTGGAACACTCTGGCATTTTTTGCTACCAAAGTGGGAACCGAGATGGCAGGTTCGATTCCGGGCGTCGGCAAATGGCTTCTGGTTTTCTTGCGCGGCGGCCAGGAAGTGACCGGCGCAACCTTGACGCGATTCTTCGGATTCCATGTCGCCGTGTTGCCGGGACTCGCCACTCTGCTGCTCGCTATTCATTTATTCCTCGTGCAGCGATTGGGCATGAGCGTTCCACCGAGCGTGGAGCGCGCCATCGCTGAGGGACGCACACCGCAGCGTTCCATGCCTTTCTTCCCCAATTTCTTGCTTCGCGACATGATGGGCTGGTACGCGGCGTTGGGAGTGCTGGGAGGGCTGGCCGCAATCTTCCCTTGGGAACTGGGAACCAAGGCCGATGCATTCGCTGCCGCTCCGGCGGGAATTCGGCCGGAATGGTATTTTCTTTTCATGTTTCAAACCCTGAAGTATCTCCCTGCCAAAATCCTTTTCCTGGAGGGGGAATTTGCGGGCTTGCTGGTATTCGGTGCGGCGGCAGCAGTGTGGGTCTTAGTGCCGTTCCTGGACCGCCGGATCGGTTTCGGTCGCGTGACGCGCTTTTTCACCGGCCTGGGGATTTTTGTGATCGGATACATCGTTGTGTTGTCGGCGTTAGCCTTGCGTTAGAGCACCATGAAAAATTCCATGACATTCATCGCCTTGATGTTGTTTTCGCTCCAACCTGCCTTCGCCGCTCCACCCAACGACACCTGCATCACGTGCCACGCTGCGCTCGAGGAGGATCTTGCCAAACCCGCCAAGCAGTTTGAAGGCGATGTCCATCATCAGGCCGGTCTAAGCTGTGCAGATTGCCATGGAGGCGATCCCCACGACGAGTCGATGGACGCCATGAGCCGTGCCAAAGGCTTTCGCGGGGCTCCCAAAAAAAGTCAGACCCCGGATTTCTGTGCCCGCTGCCACTCCGATGCGGCCTACATGCATCGCTTCAATCCTCGAATGCGGGTGGACCAGTTGAGTCAGTATCTGACCAGCGTACACGGGAAGCGACTGAAGCAGAGTGACACCAAGGCGGCTGCCTGCGTCGATTGCCACGGTGTGCACAACATTCTTCCCGCCTCTGACACTCGGTCGCCGGTCTATCCTGCCAACGTGGCTTCAACGTGCGCTCACTGCCACTCCGACCCCGTCTACATGAAAGCCTACGGAATTCCCACCGACCAGGCAGCTCGCTACCAGAGGAGCGTCCATGCCGAGATGCTGGCGCAGGGTGACACGTCTTCTCCAACCTGTAGCACGTGCCACGGAAACCATGGCGCCACGCCGCCCGGGGTAACTTCCGTGGCCAGCGTCTGCGGCAATTGTCACGTCTTCTTTGCTCAGCTTTTTGAGAAGAGCCCGCACCAAGTGGCGTTTGCCAAGCTGGGATTGCCAGGATGTGTGCAGTGCCATTCGAACCACGAAATCATCCGGCCTACCGACGCCTGGGTGGGATCGGCGCCACAATCCGTGTGCATCACCTGCCACGCATCAGGCGATAAGGGCTACAACGCTGCGCAAGCTATCTCCGCAGATCTCGCCAATCTCAACTCCTCGCTGGCGCGCGCGGAGAAAGTGCTCAATGTCGCAGAACGCGACGGAATGGAAGTTTCGGGCGCCAAGATGGAACTGGCGGACGCGAATGAGGCGCTGGTGAAAGCCCGCGTCAACGTTCACACCTTCGACGACTCAGCGGTACGAAAACTCACGGATTCGGGAGTTGAAATCGCGGCAAAGTCATACCAGGCCGGTGTGGCCGCGCTTCGCGAACGTGATTTCCGCCGCAAGGGTTTGGGAATTGCCCTTATCGCCATCGTGCTTGCCATTAGTGGTCTCTATCTGAAGAGTCACCAGATGGAGTCCGCGAATAAGAGCTAGCCGGGATTTCTCACCACGAACGGGGAAGGGCGGGGTTTTAACCCCGCCGTTACCGACG
>JBAVYG010000498.1:0-10408 GCA_049698675.1 Terriglobia bacterium | reverse complement strand
GTTCTACGTTACGCCAGCGGAGTTGACAAACGGCTTCACGGCTGCTGCTGCGAAAGTTCGAACCCAGAAGATTCTAGAAGAAAGAGTCGTTGAAAAATATCCCACGATCTTTGTCGGCGCTGATCGCGAAATAAACCTAAAACCAAATGTGGTTGCCTACGTCGTTTCACAATTACAACGGTATTCACTCCTCGCTTCTTCAGTTGACGTGAAAGGTATCGCTTACGAGGAAATTGTCGGGACTAACCTGCGCGGTGATCGTGGCGAATTTTTCACTCCACGCAATGCATGTCGAATGGCCGTCACGATGCTTGACCCGCAGCCTTCGGAAAAGGTAATCGACCCGGCTTGCGGAACGGGCGGATTTTTGATCACGGCAATGAATCGTGCGCTCTCGCATCTCGACGCGGCTGAGCGCAGCCAGTGGGCCGATCCATCAAAGCCAAACGACTTTGAGCGCAACGAGCTTTTCAGAAAGCACGCTGAGTATTTCACTAATAACGTCTCTGGCTTTGATTTGAATCCCGCTCTCGTTCGCGCGGCCAAGATGAATATGGTAATGAACAATGATGGCGAGGGGGGTCTATTTCAGGCCAACAGTCTGGCGAACCCTCACACTTGGAGCGAAGAAGCAACGCAAATAATCCAGCTTGGTTCGGCGAATGTCTTATTCACAAATCCGCCATTCGGCGCAAACATTGTGATTGACGATCCAGCTATTCTTGAGCAGTACGACCTAGCCGCAAGGTGGGATCAACAAGAGGACGGATCATGGTTGATGCGAACCGACAAGCGCGGAGATAAGGTGCTGCAAAAGTCACAGCCCCCCGAAATACTTTTTATTGAGCGATGCGTCCAGTTTTTGGTTGAAGGTAGCGGGCGAATGGCGATGGTTATTCCGAACGGCATCTTGAACAATCCGGCGCTTGGCTATGTTCGCCAATGGATGCTGCGAAACACTCAAATCATCGCAGTTGTAGACATGGCGCGGGACCTATTTCAACCGAAAAATGATACACAGACTTCAATGGTGTTAATGCGGAGGCTCTCGCGTAACGAGCGAGACCTAGCAGCGAAGGGCAAGTTGGATTATCCCGTATTTATGGCCGTGACTCACAAGATCGGACATGACAAGCGCGGGAAAGCGGTCTACCGGCACACTGAAACGGGTGAGGAAGTGATCGTGCTTCGGACAGAGGAAAGCGTAGTCACCGATCTAAAGACTGGCGACGAACGCATTGTTCAGGCTCAATTCAAAGACAAGATTGTCGATGATGAACTGCCAGAAGTAGCGGACGCCTTCCGTGCATGGCTGGCTGAGCACGCCTAAAGATCATGAAAGTCGAAACAGTAAGTGCGGCCTTGCTAACAAACCACGCACGGTTAGACTCGCGCTATTTTCTAGCGCCGGGTATTAAAGCGGCTGAGCGCGTGGCGCGTGCAAAAATGCGCGGTGTTCCTTGTGCGCCCTTGGGCGGCAAGGATGGCATTGCTCGGATATGGCAGCCAACCCGGTTTAGTAAAGTGGAAGCATCGCCATGTGAAGATCAGATTGGCTATTTACGGCCATACGATGTTTTTGAGTACCTGCCGCGGGCGGCAGATTTTGTATCCGTGAAGCGAAGTGGCGACATTGAACGCTGCAAACTCCAGCGCGGAATGCTAGTCCAAAGTTGCTCCGGTCGGAATCTTGGGCCTGCGGTGTTTGTGGATGACTACCTAGCAAAGTTCGTCATTGGCAGTGACATGATACGGATCGAGATTGACGATCACGATCTACGTTGCTACGTATTAGCTTACTTGCAAGGTGAAACTGGCCAGCAACTATTGATTCAGGGAAAAACCGGGTCTGTTATAGATCATCTCTCAAAAGCGCACATCGCGGGCGTAGAGATACCACTGTTTGAGAATGATGCTCGCACGGCTATCAGTCACATGATGAGTGAAGCGATCCGGCTACGCGAAGAGGCACGATTGACTCTTGACGCTGCGTTAACCCAGTACGAGAAATCCTTGCCCAAAATTAAGCGCCCAAGACCTGAGAAAGAAGGATGGACAGTCCGCGCCAAACAACTAACGGGAAGGCTTGATGCCGCGAGCTATGATCCGCTCGTTGCCAATGTAAGAAAGCGACTCGCCGCAGAGGGCGGTATTCCGGTTGCCTCTGTGGCGACGGTTCTCAAACCCGGCGGCCGCTACAAGACGCTGTATGTTGATCGCGCTCACGGGCGTCCTGTTCTCTCCGGCACTCAGCTACTACAAGCGAGGCCGATTAATCTCAGCTTTATGCCCGCAAGGGCATTCAAAAATCCCGCAGCCTATGAAGTGCGGAAAGGTTGGCTCGCTTATCAGGCGGACGGACGTGCGGAGGATGCGTTAGGTCTCCCAGTGATGATCACAAGTGATCGTGATAGTTGGCTCGCCAGCGGACACGTTGGCCGATTGATTAGCAATGCACAAGTTGACCCAGGCTGGCTTTACGTGGCCGTCCGAAGTTGGGCGACGCAGATTCAACTCAAGTCACTTTCTTCCGGCTCCGTCGTTGATTCGACTTTTCCGTGGGACATGGAAAGCGTGACCTTACCGGCCCCGGATGGCGTCAATGGAAAGATGATTCAAAGAATGTGGGAAAATTTTGCGGAAGCACAACGATTCGAAAACGAAGCGGTCCAACTCGTTGAAAAGTCACTGCGCGCTTCGGATGCGGAATATGACTTTCCGGCCAACCTATCGAAGCCATCTTCACCCCTTGAGTTGGAATTTCGTGAGGTAGTAGACAACTGGCGAAAATCTACGCGGCATATATCGTCAATAGGTAAGATGATCAAACACCCGTCCTACCAACGGATCATTGAAATGGGCTCTGAGGTCTTACCTTTGCTATTCAGAGAATTGAACGCTCACGGAGATCATTGGTTAGTTGCACTCAATGCGATCACAGGAGAAGACCCGGCCAAACCGGATAGCACATTCAGTGAAGCCGTGCAGGCTTGGCTCGCCTGGGGCAGAGAGAGGGGATATTTGCGCTAATGCGAGACCTCGAACTTGAGGAAGATTGTCCAGGTTTACGCGAATCGCCTTATACGATCAAAAGTTCGCGCAACCCGAGATATAATTGCATTGCGTTTGCCGTTGGTGACCTAAACCAGTTCTGGGATGATGTGAAGTTCAAAGGACACAGGGTAAAGGGGTATTACTGGCCCCCCGGTGTCCCAAGTCCAGCCACACTCTTAGGGTGGGTCAAGGTATTCGAAATTCACGGCTATGTGGAAACAGAAGACCGTGGGCTAGAACCGGATTATGAAAAAGTTGCAATCTATGGCAGTGACATTGGCGCAGAGCACGTAGCGCGACAGAAGGCATCTGGAATTTGGATAAGCAAGATGGGAAAGGGAATAGACATAGAACATACCTTAGAAGGGCTTGAGGGGGAGTTTCCCGGCAATGTGGTAAAGGTCATGAAGCGCAAATGCAAAGATGGAAGGCGAGTGCTTGAATGAAAACCAAACCTATACCCGAGCCAACGGAAGAACTCAAGGCGCAATGCAACGCGGATAACCAATTCAGCAACTTCGATCACCTATTCCGCTCTGTATTGTCCGTTCCGAAGGTGACAGTGCTGAAGGAAGAAGCGAAGGAGAAGCGCAGGAATAAAGCCAAGAGAAAAGCTAGATAAGGATATCGAGGCATGTCTTTAGAGCATCGATCCGGAACAGTCTACCGGCAAATTCCAACTAAGCGGCAAGCTGACTATGATCTTTGGTTGCGAACAATGACACAACTTTCTCCCGCGGCTGAATCGAACATGCGAGATTCCTTAAATCAATATATAGACGATTGGTTAGTACGTACTAATGGAATTCCAAACGCAGCTTTTTGTTCATCCTGGATTCCTGGTCGTGATTTTGATCAAGCAAACGGAGTTTATCTGCCAATTTATTACGCCATGATGCATCTTTACAACAATCATGATTTAGCTCATCCCCGGGCAGGATGGTTTTTCGGGCTGATTCTAATGGATGTTGTTATTCGGCGTACTGACGACTGGGAATGTTGGCACGAGGCACGTGACCCAGAGGACAACCCTGAAGGGTTATACTATCGACTGAGGCCAAACCGTCCAGTTACTTAGTCAAATATATTATTGCCCAAATTAGGGCAATAACAGACTTGGCGGACCTGACCATGCAGGATTTATACTCTTAACTCCCTCTTGCGGTTTTTTGTGGTTCCGATGAGATTGTGCTTGACCAGCAAGCCCTACCTGCGGATGCTATCGGAGCGCCCCTTTACGTGAATGCACGGGATGTTATACGTACAAATCTAGGCCGAATTAGAAACAAGAATAAGGTCCACATCGTTCCGATAGGGACATTGACCGCCGTGCAACTGACAACTATCAATGCAAATCGCCTAAAACAAGGACTTTGCCCAATTGTTGAAGAGGTGGTTTTTGTTGGTGGCCACATCTATAAAAGCCGAATAATCGGAGATGGCTATACAATTGAAGACGTAATTGACCAAATTTCCAGCGCCATGGATTGTACTGCAATAGTGCTCGATGGAACCCGCATGACCACGATGGAAAACCCAAACCCTAGACCGGATTGTTACGGAAACTTAGTGAAAGACCGAGCCGTCTTTGAGTGCTCTACGCGGCACCCTCTTCCAGAACTCTTTTCTGTGGTACCCAAAGGCGATAACATTAAGCCTAAAAAGTGAAAAGGCCACCCATTAGGATGGCCTTTTCCTTCAATCCCGAGCGACAAGCCTGGGTAACAAGATCATCCAGCAGCTCAAGTCGCCCTGTGAACAGCTTCTCACACCCCCTCACACTTGTCAAGGAAATTCCTATAAATATTGCCTAAGCCTTAGATGCAACGGCGCGCAAAGCAAAGTCCGCGTCCGCAATTCATAATTTACTATTCACCATTCACTATTTATAATTCTGAGGGAGGGTCTCCTATTCAATGAGTTCATATAATGGCGTTCCTGTGCCAAGGGACGGGGCGCGGATTGACTTTGTCGACGACCAGTTTGTAGTTCCCGACCGCCCGATCATTCCTTACATTGAGGGTGATGGCACGGGCCGCGACATCTGGAAGGCGGCGCGGCGCGTATTCGACGCGGCCGTCGAGAAAGCCTTTGGCGGCAAGCGCCGGGTTGTGTGGTACGAGGTGTTTGCGGGTGAGAAGGCCTTCAAGCAGTTCGGTGAATGGCTGCCGCAAGGCACGCTCGATGCCATCAAGGAGTTCCGCATTGCCATCAAAGGCCCGCTGACCACGCCGGTGGGTGGCGGCATCCGCAGCTTGAACGTTGCCCTGCGCCAACTCCTGAACCTCTACGCCTGCTGGCGGCCGGTGAAATACATTCCGGGTGTGCCGTCGCCGGTTAGATATCCGGAGCGCATGAACATCGTCATCTTCCGCGAGAACACGGAAGATGTTTACGCGGGCATCGAGTGGCGGGAGGGATCGGAGCAGGCGAAACGTGTTATCGAGTTTGTGAACACGCTGCTTCGCGAGGATGGAGTGAAGAAGCAGGTCCGCCTCGACTCCGGCGTGGGCATCAAACCCATTTCGATTACCGGCACCCAACGCTTGGTGCGTCGCGGCCTGCGTTACGCACTCGACCATGGCTTGAAGACCGTGACCCTGGTCCATAAGGGCAATATCATGAAGTTCACCGAAGGGTCGTTCCGCGACTGGGGCTACGAGCTGGCCAAGCAGGAGTTCCGCCCACACATCGTTACGGAGCGCGAGCGCTGGGCGCTCGAGGGCCAGGACAAGGACCCCCAGGCCTCGGTGGAAGCGCTGGCGGCCCTGGTCGAGCCTGGGCTCGAAATGGCGACCGAAAACTTCAAGCAGCAGATTTGCCAGGAAGTGAAGGACTGCCTGGATTCCATTTATTCTACTCATGGCAAGGGTCAGTGGAAGAACAAGCTGCTGGTGAACGACCGCATCGCCGATTCGATGCTGCAGCAGATTCTGACGCGCGCGGATGAATACCAGTTGGTCTGCACGCCCAACCTGAACGGCGATTACCTTTCGGACGCCTGCGCGGCGCAGGTCGGCGGACTGGGCTTGGCTCCCGGAGCGAACATTGGCGACGGGTTCGGGGTGTTTGAGGCCACGCACGGCACGGCGCCCAAATACGCGGATAAGGACGTGATCAATCCCGGCGCTGTGATCCGCTCGGGCGCGTTAATGTTTGAATTCATCGGCTGGCCCGAGGTTGGCAAGTCGATCGAGGACGCCTTGGCCGCGACTATCGCGCAGCACCGCGTCACATACGACCTGGAGCGGCTGATGGTCATGGACGGCATCACCGGCGTTCAGAGGCTCAGCACGAGCGCTTTTGCCAGCGCGATTATCGAGAACATGCAGCGATTTTAGATTTTGGATTCTAGATTTTGGATTGAGGCGGGCTGCTGTTGCCTCCACCCGCGTACTGAGGCCCGCTAGGACAGGGCGTAGTAACAGGTCAGAGCGGTAGGTAGAAGAGGTAGTAGGACGCCTTAATCCAAAATCCAGAATCCAAAATCTAAAATCTTTCTCGAGGGGGGCTAATGATTCGCAAAAAAGTGACTGTGGTTGGTGCAGGTAATGTTGGCGCAGAGGTGGCTCAACGCCTGGTGGACAAGCAAATGGCGGATGTGGTCATGGTTGACATCCTCGAGGGCGTCCCGCAGGGCAAGGCTTTGGACATGCTCGAATCCGGGCCCGTCGAGGGTTACGATGTCAAGATCAGGGGAACGAACGATTACGCGGACACGGCGAACTCGGACCTGGTGGTGATAACGGCGGGCTTTGCGCGCAAGCCCGGCATGAGCCGCGACGACCTACTGAGAAAGAACTATGAGGTCGTTAAGGGAACTACC
This sequence comes from Terriglobia bacterium, assembly GCA_049698675.1. Classification (GTDB taxonomy): domain Bacteria; phylum Acidobacteriota; class Terriglobia; order UBA7540; family UBA7540; genus CAVROP01. Next base: position 3,528 of record JBAVYG010000498.1, on the reverse strand, counting down.
GAGAAGGTGGCGAAGTACTCGCCGGAGGCCATCCTGATCGTGGTGACCAACCCGCTGGACGCCATGGTGCAAACAGCGTTCAAAGTGAGCGGATTTCCAAAGAACCGCGTGATCGGCATGGCAGGCGTTCTGGATACGGCCCGCTACCGGACCTTCATCGCGGAAGCCTTGAACGTCTCGGTGCGGGACGTGCAGGGGTTCGTTCTGGGCGGCCACGGAGACACTATGGTGCCCGTGCCGCGTTATACGAGCGTGGCGGGAATTCCGGTGGAGGATTTAATGCCCCGGGAACAGCTCGAAGCCATCATTAAGCGCACCCGTAACGGCGGAGCCGAAGTTGTGAATCTCCTCAAAACCGGAAGCGCCTTTTACGCGCCCTCCTCGGCCGTGGTGGAGATGATTGATGCCATCTTCGCGGATCGCAAAAGAATTCTGCCTTGCACCGCTTACCTCGAAGGCGAGTACGGCATCCACGGCGTGTTCGTGGGCGTGCTGGTGAAGCTGGGCGTGCGCGGCATCGAGCAGATCGTGGAAATCAAACTGACGCCGGAAGAACATGCGGCGCTTCAAAAATCCGCTGCCGCCGTGAAGGAGTTGGTGGAGATTATTGGGGTGTAGCGCGAGGAGGGCCGAAATAAGAAGTCAGAAATCAGAAAGCAGAAGGCGGCGGCACATAGAGGTACTGCTTTTCCAAACGCCTGTCATTCTGAGACCGCCGTTTTTTGGCGGACAAAGAATCTCCACATGCCTGTCATTTCTTGCCCGCCGCTTCCCCACACGCCTGTCATTCTGAGCCCCGACTTTTGGGGGCGAAGAATCTCCGCAGTTGCCTTTTGGCTGGGCTATATATGTAGCGTACAGTTAGGTGAGCGAACCGCGGAGTGTGACAAAATGCCACACCTATACGCTCGTCCCCCATCTCCTCAGCATTCTTCTAACCCATTGAAAATACGTAGGAACAGGATGTCGCTGGGGCAGAAGAGTTCAAAAAAGCGAGACGTGTGGCGCAAATGGAAATCCCGCCCACATCAGAACCGAACCCCTACGGCACGTCTACAATCCTCACCGCATTCATCACCACGGCAGTCTTGGGCCGGTCGTTCCGCTCGCGTGCCACGGCAGCGATTTTCTCGACGACGTCCTGGCCTTTCACGACTTGACCGAAGATGGTGTGGTGGTTATTCAGCCATGCTGTGGGCGCGAGCGTTATGAAGAACTGGCTGCCGTTCGTACCCGGACCGGCATTGGCCATGGCCAGCTTGCCCGGCTTATCAAACCCCACGCCCTTGGCGAATTCATCTTTGAACTGATAACCAGGGCCACCGCTGCCGGTCCCGAGCGGGCAGCCGCCCTGGATCATGAATTCGGGTATGACGCGATGGAAGATCAATCCATCGTAGAAGGGCCGCCTTTCGGGCTTGCGCGTCTTCGGGTCAATGAACTCTTTCGTTCCCGTCGCGAGACCTACAAAATTCTCCACCGTTTCCGGGGCGTGTTGCGGGAACAGCTCGCAAGTAATCTCGCCCAGGCTGGTCTCGAAGATTGCGTATTTGCCGGGTCTTAGATCGGTCATTGGGGGCTCCCTCCGGAAAAGAGAAACTAGAAAATAGAAACTGGAAAATCGGGATTCGAAAATCGAAACCCGAAACTCGAAATTCGAAACTGGGAGATCGGAATTCGAAAATCGAAAATGGTAAGACCGCGGCCCCGCCCGGGCTCTTAATTCCTCTTAGCCTGCGAAGGCTGGCCACGCCTAACTGAAAACTGACGACTGACAACTGACTACTGAACGATGACGGCCGTCTTGATGCTATCCAGCAGCGGGAAGCTTTTGTCGAGATAGGCTTTCCCTTCGTTTGTAATTCGGCTCTGCTCGGGACCGTTGCCTCCCGGCGCGCCCTCGCCGTAACCGGTGTAGAACTTTCCCACCACATCCATGCCTTCGATGACTTTGCCGAAGGGCGAGAAGCCCATGCCGTCGAGGTTCTGGTTATTGGCGAGGTTGATGAAGACCTGGGTGGTGCGCGTGTTGGGGCCGGCGGTGGCGAAGGTCAGGTAGCCTTCCAGGTTACTCTGGGTGGCGGGATCGTCCTTGAAGGTGGCGGAGGCCCATACCCGAGAAATTTCGGGCTTGGCGCTGAGGCCGAATTGCGCCACGAAGCCCGGGAGCACGCGGAAGAAGGCGGCGCCGTCATAGAAATGGTACTTCACGAGGTTGTAGAAACGGTCCGCGCCCAACGGTGACCAGGCGCGCGTGACCTCCACCACGAAGTCTCCCTTGGTTGTCGTAAACTTCGCCTTGAAAGTCGTGGGCGCTTGCTTGTTAAGAGAGGAGGGCTTTAGCAACGAGGGGCCTGCCGCAGCGCGCTGTGGTGTTGGCTTTCCAGCAGTCTCAGGTGTCGTGGTCTGGCCCCAAAGAATTCCAGTGATAAGCAACATCGCGAAAAATGTGGTCAGCAGGTTTTTCATCATCATTTCCATGTCTCCGAAGTTTCAATCAAATGGAGTTGAAATAATCAGTGTTTCCCGGCAAGTCAAAAGTCGAAGGTCAAAGGTCAAACGGCTTCACTATTTTGGGGATCGCATCTCGCGACCCACGCGTTCCACTTGTCGCATGACGCGCAGCAGGTTGCCGCCCAGAATCTTCTTCAAGTCCTGTTCGCTATATCCCCGCCGAGCCAGTTCGCGCACCAAGTCAGGGAGTTTTGAGACATCCTCCATGCCCTTGGGGGCCGAATCAATACCGTCGAAATCCGATCCCAGGCCGACGTGGTCGATGCCGGCGACCTGCACGGCGTGGTCAATGTGGTCGGCGATGGCAGTGTAACTGGGCGCGGGGAATTGGGATGCGTAGCGCGCCCAAATGTTCCGAGACTCCTCGGCCAGCCGTTTACGGTCGTTCGCGTACTGCTTTTCTGCGGCGGACTCATCCGCGTGGATTTGCGGGGCAACCTTTTTGTACGCCGCGGCGAACTCGGGGCTTAGAAAGCCAGGGTAAAAGTTGATGTCCATGACGCCGCCGTTCTTGGCCAGAGCGCGGATCATATCGTCCGTCATATTGCGCGGAACATCGCAAAGGGCGCGGCAGGAAGAGTGGGAGGCGATGACAGGCGCTTTGGTGGCGGCGAGGGTATCGTAAAAGGTCTTGTCAGAAACGTGGGAGATATCCACCATCATTCCCAGGCGGTTCATGCGCTCCACCACCTGCTTCCCAAAATCCGTCAGGCCGTTCCATTTAGGCTTGTCGCCGGAGGAATCCGCCCACTCTGTATTAGCGGTGTGGGTCAGCGTCATATAACGGACGCCCAGGCGGTAGTAGATGTCCAGCGCACGGAGGTCGTCCTGGATGATGTGGCCCCCCTCGACTCCCATCAAGATGGCGAACTTTCCCTGGAGATGAAGGCGCACGATTTCGTCTGCCGTCGTGGCCATGCCGAGGACGTCGGAGTGGCGTCCGACCTGCTCGTACACGACGTCAATCAAATCGAGCGCGCGGTGAATGAGATCTTGCTTGGGCCACCCCACATC
>JBAVYG010000497.1:0-2444 GCA_049698675.1 Terriglobia bacterium | reverse complement strand
ATTCAACGTCGCACTCCTCGATTGCCGCTACCTGGCGGGCGACCGCCGGCTTTATGCTCGCCTGCATGATGACGTGTTCCCACACCTGGTGGCTCGAGACCATCAAGACCTGCTTCGCAACCTGGCGGACATGACTCGCCAGCGGCACGCGAGGTATGGCGATACCATTTTTCACCTCGAGCCCGACATCAAAGAAGCTCCTGGCGGCCTCCGGGATTACCATGTTTGCCGATGGCTGGCACGCATCTCCGAACTCGAGAAGCGTAAAGCCTGGGGCACGCCGGAGGACCTGTGGCCCGCGCCTTGGCGTGCCGAGATCGGTATGGCTTTCGAGTTCCTTTGCGCCACGCGGTGTTTTCTTCACTATCTCCGGGAGCGCGATGACAATCAGTTAAGTTACGAATGCCAGGACCGGGCATGCGCGCGTGGAATTGCGCGCCAGCCGGCCGCACTGCTGACCGCTGCGGGCTGGATGCGTATCTACTTCCGAAATGTCCGCTCCATCTACCGGCTCACCATGCACCTGCTGGAGGTTAGCGCCCCGGCGCGGGCAGGAGTCTATGGCTTATTCCAGAATTGGAGGTCACGCCTCTCCAATGCGGATTTTTCGGTCCTCCGGGAGAATATCTACGTCCGCCAGCCTGCGGCCCTGGCGCAAGACCCCGCGCTCCTTTTGCGGCTGTTTGAGATGGTCGCGCGGCACGGGCTCGAACTCAGCCGGGATGCAGAAAGAGCGGTCGCGGAAGCGCTAACCCGCGTCCCAGCCACGCCCTTGGAGCCTTCCGTGTTCTTCGGAAACTTTCGGCAGATACTCCTTTTTCCCTGGGCGGCCAAAGCCTTGCGGGACATGAATCGCCTGGGCGTGCTCAGCGCTCTCTTCCCGGAGTTCCAGGTGATTGATTCCCTTGTCATCCGGGATTTCTTTCACCGCTACACGGTGGACGAGCACTCTTTCATGACCATTCAGAACCTGCACGCGCTTGCTGCACCGCGCTCGAAGTCTCCAGCCCCGGCCAATTCCGGCGTGGGGTCGGAGTGGGAAGATCAACTCGCCGAGATCCTCTCGGAACTGGAAAAACCGGAACTTCTCTACCTCGCCTTGCTTTTTCACGACGTCGGCAAAGGCATGGAGGCGCCGGATCACATCGAGGGAAGTCTTCAGGCACTGGATGGGATCATGGCACGATTGGACCTCGCGGCGGGAGACCGCGCCACCGTCCGGTTTCTGATCGCCAGCCACCTCGAGATGTCCGCTACTTTGCAGCGCCGGGACATATTCGACCCGGAAACAGTGCGAGAATTCGCGGGGAAAATCGAGACCTCCGAACGATTGAAGATGCTGTCCCTGCTGACCTATGCCGATATCAAGTCGGTCAATCCGGAAGCCTTGACGCCTTGGAAGACCGAACTGGTATGGCGACTCTACGCCGCCACCGCGAATTACCTGGCGCGCAGCCTGGACAAGGAGAGAGTGAAGCCCCTTGCCGCCACCGTATCGCCGGCGGAGAAGATTCTGCCCCTGCTGGCGCCTTCGGCGACTCGAGAAGAAGTCGATAGTTTCCTCGAGGGGTTCCCTCGGCGATACCTGGCTACCCATTCGCCGCAGGAGATTGCGCTGCACTTTCAGTTGGCTCGGCGGCTTGGCCAGGAGGCTGTCCAGGCTGACCTGAGAACCCTGGGAAGTCTCCACGAGCTCACCGTCATCACCCTGGACCGGCCGTTTCTCTTTGCTTCAATTACGGGGACGCTCGCGGCTTGGGGGATGAGCATTGTGAAGGCCGACGCTTTTGCAAATGCTGCGGGGGTGGTTCTGGATACTTTCAGATTCGTGGACCTTTATCACACCCTGGATTTGAACCCTTCGGAGGCTGACCGCCTCAAGTCGAACTTGGTCGACGTCCTCCAGGGCAGGATGGAACTCAGTAAGCTCATGAGTGGGCGCATCAGGCCTGGAAGCGTGCAGAAACCCAAGGTAACGATACCAACACAGGTCCGTTTTGACGACACGAGCTCTTCCCACAGCACGCTTCTCGAACTGATCACCTACGACCGCCCGGGCTTGCTTTACCAGGTCAGTTCCGTTCTCGCCGAGCTTGGGTGCAACATCGAGATTGCCTTGATCGACACAGAAGGGGAAAAAGTGATCGATGTGTTCTACCTTACCTCTCAGGGTAGGAAGCTCCTGCCCGAATTACAGGGAGCCGTCGAGAAGGCTTTGTTGTCAAAACTGCAATAGCTTTCAGGTGCCAGTTGTCGGGGTTTCAGGTGTCAGGTTTCAGGGATCGGGGGGTTGGGGGAGCGAGTATCGCAGCGCGGCCGGAGCCTTTGGCGGCGGTGGCTATTCGTAGGACGCCAGAACCCCCTCACCCCCTGGCCCCTCTCCCCCAGGGGGGCGAGAGGGGAGTTAACTTGAATTTATGACCCTCTCCCCCTTGGGGAAGAGG
>JBAVYG010000496.1:0-5747 GCA_049698675.1 Terriglobia bacterium | reverse complement strand
CTGTCATTCCGAGCGAAGCGAGGAATCTCGTCCTGCCCGTTCAGGGTAAACTGCGCGAGGAGTCTCGCTCTGGAAACAAAGACCTTGCGAGATTCCTCGCTTCGCTCGGAATGACAGGTTAGACGGTTTTCAGCATCCTGCCAAAGGTGCGCGCAGACTCGCCGGTCCGAACTCACCATGCTAAGTCATTGGGAGCAAGATGGGAAGTGAGAGTTTTGCTGGGTTGTTGCGATTCAGATTGGAGCGCAAGTCCAGCACTCAATAGGCCCGGCGCTTTCGAAGAATCCAGCTTTAGGGCAGCGTAATCATCTCATGCCAGTCGGCGCCAGGGGATGTGTAGGTCTTCGTGCCGGCGATCACACCCTGATTGTTCATCCAGTGATAGTCGGAAACATTGTCGATCTTGTACTGCTTACCGGTGCTTGGGTCGACCACGTCCACGGTGCCCAGAATCACGTTTTCCTCTTTGCGGCCGTTTTCATCGTAAACTTTTGATCTTGCCTCGTAGCCTTTGACGATCATGTCCGAGGTTTTCTGCTGGTCCTCGGCAATCTGCTGGCGCGCGCGTGCCTGGATTTCCTGCGAACGAGCATTATCCTGCTGCACCGCGTTGCCTGCGATCTGATCCTCCCGTTGTTTCCATTGGGCGTTGATCCCCATGGAATTGAGGACGTGTCGGCTGATATCGTCGGCCTCCCGCTGGCGCTCGACACTGGCAATGTAACCGTACAGGGCCTCGACATACCAGATGCCGCTGCGGCCCGGAAAGGGGAGAATCGTCGCCGCCGCATAGTAGCCGCGCCCTTCGCGGCCATTCCAGGTGCAAGAGAAGGAGACGCCAGCCGCGGTCACGCGCGGGTTCTGCGCACCTTGAGCTTGTGCGTGCTGGGCGGCGGAAGCAGCCAGGTCCTGGCGTTCGTTCTCGGAGAGAACCTGCACATCACCGCAGTCCCGCCTGACCGAAGTTGCGACATATTCGCGTATGAATTGCTGCGCCGTTAGAAAGTTACGAATCTGCAGCTTGGAACCGTCGCCCAAAGACGTATACCCGCCTTCGCGCATACCGGCGCGCGCGTACATGCGATTCGGCATGGTGTAAGTGCCGATGTTCGCGTCGCCTACCGCGACGCGGACCTGGCGGTCGGGCGAGAGCAGGACCAGACTCTTCCGGATATCGGTTGCGCTCTGGCGAAAAGCTCCGCCCGAGACGTTCCATCCCTGCGGCACCGACGCGTTGAAAGCGCCTTCGCGCGGATCGCTCCATCGAACCCATGACACCTGCTCGGCGGCCGCGACGCTTTTCACGGGCGCCCCGCTGTTAGCTTTCGGACCCGGGACAACTTGGAAACTTTTTAGAATGTCGGCGAAGGTGTCCACCGAAGCTGGATAGAGAGAGGACGGGGCGCTTACGCAGAACAGATAAATGGTGGTGCCTTCCGGCGAAGAACTCCATCGCATCAAGGCGGCGGCGCTGGTCTGGCCGCGCGCAAACACACGAGCCGTATTGCCGGCCAACTTTGGCGCCCCCCAGGCCATCTTGGCGTCCACGCGGCGCGCGAGTTGTTGCACTACGGTTCCGGCTCCGCGGGCGTCCAACTGCTGCTGCGGAATGAACATCGGCCAGATGACGGCCTGCTGGCCTTGTGGACTTTGGATGTTGATTCGTCCTAGTTGCCGGTCGGTGTGCAACTGCCAGCCCGCCGGTATATTCACCGAAAAGCCCATGGGATCGTTATGCGCAATCCACTGCACCGGCGCGCGCGATGAAGCAGATTTCAGCGGAACGGCCGTGCGCGCCGCAACGGTGGCGTGAGCCGCCGTCGCGGGCTGAGCTTTCAGTCTTTTCGAAGGAGCGGTGGCACGGGAGCCTGGCACGGGCGCCGAAGCCGCGGTTGCTTTCGGCGCCTTCTGTGGCGCGGGCAGCTCCGTCATCGCCCGGATAACGCGCTCGCTGACCGGCGCGGATTTCAGTTGAATGAGCTGATCCGCCGTCAGATCAAAGGACGCGTGCTTGGCGCGGATCTGCGCTAGAATGACCTCCTCGCTCACTCCGGCCTTGGCCAGGGTGACAACATCTTCTACCGTCATCGGGGAGCGTTTTTTGGCCTGTCCTGCCGGTGAAACTCTTGCGTCAGTCTGCGCACATCCCAGGCAAGCTGCCGCCCCAAGAGCAATGAGAAACGTGATGAGATTCCTGCAATTCCGTTTTTTCATGGCTCACTCCCTGGATGAGTGCTGTCCTGCATTATTCGATTACGTGGAAGGAATAGATCTTCCCCGATCCGCTGGTGGAACCGGGCGGCAAGAGCCCGTATTCTCCCGGCCCGGCGCTCGCCGGAAAGGTCAGTTCATACACCCGGCTCGCTATTTTTTTCCCATCGAACGGTAGCTGGTCGCGCTGCGATCCGCTCTGAGAATGCAGGATGCCGCCCGTGATCGTGCGGAATTCGCGGTTATCTTTGTTGGGATGCAGGCGCACCAACTGGTACTCAGCCAGGGCGGTGCCCTCCGGCGCCACGATCAAGAACTCCAGCGGGGTCCCAAAGCTGGTGTGGCTGTTCGCCCCCGGCACGTGACCGTTCACATCGCCATGCCGGATGCCTGCCGTCGCGATGGTCTTCAGCGCCCCTCCAGTTTTCCAGTACACAATCTCAGGTGAAACCTCAACCCACTGGCCTTGCTTCTTGGCGTACACACCCACTTCGGTCGGTAGCGCCGCTTCAGCCACCTCGGGCTCGGCGGCGACGGGCGCAGGCGCGATATGGGCGGGCGTTTCCGCCTTCGAAGGATCCAACATGACCTCGACAATCCGGTCACTCACGTTAGCCGCCTTCAGAGCAATAAGCTGTTCCGTTGACAAATCGAAGGCTTCGCGGTTCTTCCTGATCTGCTGGATGATGATGTCCTCACTCAGGCCTGCCTTGGTGAGCTTGATGATATCTTCAACCGTTAAACCGCTGCCGGCCGTCCCTGCTTTGCTATGAGACGCTGCCTGTCCGGCCGATACCGGACTGCACACAAACAAACCGATCCACAGGGCGGTAAAGATCACGCTCCAATTCAATTCCCTCACGAGTGCCACTCCCTTTTGTTTTCTCATGACCACTTCCCCTGGGATTTGCGTTTTGCTCCTGATTGCCAATCGGTATACGAGTATACACCCGGCTGTCTCTCGTCGATCCTTTTCGGTTGCGAGTTTACCTTGTTGCCACCCCCAGACTGCGTCCGGAACGGTGGTTTCGCCCGTTTGAACGAACTCAAGACCGCGACGTCCTGCCTTTTCCGAGCATTTCAACGAACACCTCTCTTGCCCCATGCCTGCTCTTCGATCCGGTCTTAACCGTGCGAGCCCGAATCTCGTCCAGAAGCCGACAGTGCCACTCCCACTGCCCGACCGGCACCGGGTCCATGGACCCATCACAGGGCACGGGCGGTACTGACATCTCGGCGGGCGTCGCTGCTCACGTCTGAACCATGCTCGTCTGGTTGCGAGCGTTATGACGTGTCGGTGGCTATCCGGTCTGCCAGAATCTCTGCCCCGCAGCTCACCACCCCTCCTGGCGGGTTTGGGAGCAAGATGGGAAGTGAGGGTTTTGCGCCGGAGCGGGTGCCTTGGCGGCCAGCGGCGCCCTCGGGAGTGTCCGATATTTCCTGTTTTTCGGCCCGCTACCCGCCAAGGTCTCAGCGGCGGCGTAAGGTGAGGCGAATCGCGTCGCCGGCAGGCATCATCCCTTGCTTTTCTTATCGGCAAGGTGCGTCAAAACTTGAATTCATTTTCTTAATCCCGCATGTCTAAAGCGGTCGTTAGAGTGCTCAGATGCGTTCACCGGCTGAAAAGAACTTCGCCTTACCGTTGCGTAAAGTCGTCTGTGTAGGTGGCGAATTCCGGGTAGGCGCCGGCTCCCAACTCATATAAGTCCATGCCTTGCCGCTCGCCCTCCGCGGGCACGCGTTGTGGGTAAAACCGGTTCAGAAGCCAGTTCAGGCAGTAGGTCAGCGGCAATACAAAGCCGAGCAGTGTGGCGACGCCCACAAGCTGCGCTACCCACTGGTTTGAATCGCTGCTTCCTGACCAACTCGAAGGGCCGCTGACCACATTCAGCACACGGCTGGGGAAGTGAGCGAAAAAGCCTAGTGCCAGGACCCCCCAAATGCCGCCTACTGCGTGCACCGAAATCGCCCCTCCGGGGTCGTCCACCGCCATCCGCAATTCGAACCATTCCACCGCGAAGATGACCAGAGTGCCAGCAACCAGGCCGATCATGATCGCCGCCGTCGGCGTGACGAAGGCACACGCAGCACTGCTGGCCACCAACCCGCCAATCCAGCCATTGGCGCTGAGCGAGGCATCCGGTTTGCCGAAGCGGATGCCCGTGATCACCGCGGCCATTAAGGCAGACGAGGCAGCGGCAAGCGTGGTATTGACTGCGATAAGGACCGTCCGTCCGGGTTCGGCGCCGGTGAATAGCATGGCGCCGGCGCAATTCAGGCCCAACCATCCCAGCAAGGCAAGCAGACAGGCAAACAGAACGAGGACGGCGTTGTGGCCGGGGATGGCAGCCGGCATGCCTTCGAGCGAGTACTTGCCCCGGCGCGGGCCTAAGATCCAGGAAATGGCCAAGGCGGTCAGGCCACCCACCACTTGAATCGAGCTAGCTCCCCCGGTATCCACAAAGCCGCGGCCAAGCCCGTAGTTGGCGCCGAGTTGCGCCAGCCAACCTCCGCCCCAGACCCAGTGCGCGAATAATGGGTAGGTCAAGCCGGCCAGGAGGGCCGTGGAAAGACAGCAGGCGCGCAATCGCCAGCGGTCGGCTCCGGCGCCCAGCGGGATCAGCGCCGCCAGCCCCACGCTGAGCATTTGCAGCCATGCCGCCAGCGAGGCGGGGGAGCCGTCGAGGGGCAGCCCGCGCAGAAAAAGTGGCTCGGCCGCAATCCAATTCCATTCCTTGCCGGCCACGGTGAACACGTGTGCCGGCCGTCCGATGAACCCTTGCCAGGCAAACCCGCAAATGACATACACTAGGGCTGCGACCGCCATGACACACAGCGCAGCCAGCATCGAGTGAGCCGCGCTGCGCGAGCGGCCTAACCCGGTGTTGACAAACGAAAGCCCGGCCCCGGCAAAAGGCACCAGAAGAATGCAGAGAATGCAGAGTGCCATCCCTGTTTCAGAGAGCGCAGGAACAGACAGAGCCGTCACCCCCTTTCTCCCCGCAGCAGCAGGTGGGAGCGGACGACCAGGATCAGCCCCGTCACCTCCACGCCCATGCCGGCCAGAACAAAGCAGCCTCGGGGCAGTGCTGACGTAAGAAGCACCACCGCGCTCAGGACAATCCCCCATCCCGCCAGCAGTAACAGGAATCCTGCGAGTTTCATGCGATAACCCTCGGGCCAGGACGGGTCTGATCGGCCCTGGCCATTGTCTTTGGGCCGAAGAGATCACAATCAGTATTTCATCAACGCTTCGGTTAACACCGGAGAATCCGTGCCCTCGACGGGAACACGAGGAGGAACCCCCGAGCAGGCGCCCGGCTCGACCGCTAACTCGACCTTCAGCGTAGTGCTCGCGGCGGAGCCCGTCCAATCATTTTTTTCTATGGTGCTGAGAAACCAATATGAAATCTTCTGCCCATTTGCCGGGGAAAATGGTAGGGAATTTGGTCTTTGCCCTCTCCCTTGGGGAGAGGGTGTCCCGCTACCGGCGCTTTCACCAGCCGGAGCGGGACGGGTGAGGGGTCGCTTACACG
>JBAVYG010000495.1:0-6390 GCA_049698675.1 Terriglobia bacterium | reverse complement strand
TTGGGGGCGCGGTCTGCACCTTGCGGGGTCGAAGTCTGCCCGAGCAGGGGCGTCCGGTAACTACTGGTGATAAAGGGATTTTTGAGTTTAGCGGGCTAGTTCCAGGAACCTACCGGCTGACCTGTGCCTCGGTGGGTTACGAACCGGTCGCCACGACGGACATCCAAGTTATCGAAAACGAAGAACCCATAACCCTCCAGATCGAGCTTCCTTACGAGGTTGTGGTCCGCCAGAAGGTGGAAGTTACTGCCCAAGCCCCCAAGGCCACAGCGCAAGCGGCGGCTCCGCCCGCGACCCTTAGCAACCAGCAGATCAAATCCCTGCCCCTCGTTGTGCAGAAGTTTACAGCCGCGTTGCCGATGATTCCGGGTGTAATTCGCACCCCAGATGGCAGGCTCGCAATCAAGGGCGCCATTGAGAACCAGGGAACGCTGCTGGTGGATTCCGCCGAAACGGTTGATCCGGTGACAGGCAGCTATTCCATTGACGTTCCCCTCGACGCGGTGGAATCGGTGGACGTTTTCAAGAGCGCCTACCAGGTCGAGTACGGGCGTTTTTCCGGCGGGCTTACGACCGTCCAAACCAAAGCACCCGCGAGCAAATGGGAGTATGAGTTGAATGATTTTGTGCCCACACCGCGTTTCCGTTCCGGACACTGGGTGGGAATTGAGAGCGACACCCCGCGCCTTTACTTCTCGGGGCCATTGATGGGGGACAAGTTCACCTTTTCCGAAGCCTTCACCTACGACTACTCCGATCAGCCCGTCCGGGGCTTGGCTTGGCCGAACAACGAAACCCGTAAGCAGGGATGGACTTCCTTCTCGGATTTCTATTACACCTTTTCGCCCCAGCACTTGACCAGTGTCGACGTCAAATTCTTCCCCGTGCGGCGGCAGTTTGACAACATCGATTCCCTCATTCCGCAGACGGCTTCCGCCGACTACGGCCAGAGCGGTTACTCGATCGGGGCGCACGATCACTATCTGTTCAAAGGCGGCGGGATATTGACCACCCTGGCGCAATTCACGGATTTTGACAGCTACTCGCACGGCCAAGGCGCGCAGGACTTGCTTATAACTCCCACGGGCTGGGAGGGCAACTTCTTCAACGCTTGGACACGCAGTAGCGCTCAGCAGGAGGTACAGGAAAGCTACCTACTCCCTCGCAAACACTGGCTCGGCCAGCACGATTTCACCGTCGGGGGCGACGTCGTCCACCGCGCCTATCAGGGAACCAGTATTTACCACCCCGTGCAACTGCTGCGGGCCGACAACTCCTTGGCGGAGGAAATTGATTTTGGGCCCGCCGGCCAACTCACCACCTCCGACACGGAACTCGCCGCTTTTGCCCAGGACCACTGGACTTTTAACGACTACCTTTCCATCGATTACGGACTGCGGTTTTCCGGCCAGACACTCGGTGAACCCGCGGCCATTTCGCCGCGCGGGGGCTTCGTGTTTTCGCCACGCAAGAAGGGCAAGACGATTTTCCGGGGCGGCGCCGGCATCTTCTATGACCGCTTGCCACTTCTCGCCGGAGATTACACCCAGAACCCCACCCGGCAAGTTACCCTTTTCGACACGAACGGAGTGGCGCTTGGTCCTCCCATCGTCTACCGCCCCTTTTACGAGGAGTTTAAGGAAGGTGGCAGTGAGGTTGTTCCCTCCGAAGCAAACCTTGGAAGCACACCCTACAACTTCACGTGGAATGCGGAATTCGATCAGGAAATACGCCGTGACATCATCGCGCGCGTCAGCTTCCTGACTAGCCGCACCTATAATGAGTTCACTGTCAATCCCGTAGCCCTTTCGCCGACCAGTGGCTTGTTGCTGCTTTCGAACCTGGGCGCGTCGCGCTACCACGAGTTTGAAGCCACGCTGCGCCTGCGGCCTTCCGAAAAGGCGGACTTCAATATTTCCTATGTCAATAGCCAGGCGCGCGGCGACCTGAACACCATGGCCTCCGTCTACGTTCCCTACGAGCAGCCGGTTATTGAACCAAATCTTTTCGGCACGCTCCCCACCAACGTCACCGACCGCCTGGTGGCCTGGGGGCGCTTCAAGCTTCCGCAGAAGTTCATCGTCAGCCCGCTGCTCGATTGGCACTCGGGCTTCCCTTATTCCCTCTACAGCGATTTGCAGAATTACGTGGGCCCCCCCAACAGCCGCCGCTTCCCCGCTTTCGTTTCTCTTGATGTGCAGGTCTCCAAAGATTTCCAGTTTCCTTTCATTCCCTGGGTGCGTAAACACGCCCTGCGGGGCTCGGTCCGCGTCTTCAATGTCACAAACCACGGCAACTACCGCGATGTATACAACACCGTCACATCACCTTACTTTGGCGATTACGCCGGCTTCCAGCATCGCTTCTACGACCTATCTCTCGACATCGTGTATTGAAAGGCGCCTGCAGCGCGGCATCTCCATCGCGGAGAACCGTGTTGACACAAGGGCTACCCCAGGTAGGCGCGCACGAGATAGGAGATTCCCATCAACAATAGCAGGACGTTCGCAGCCAGAAAGAGGTGTTGTTTGAAAGCCTTGTGCAGACCAGCGCCCCAGGCCATGAGGCACGTGGAAAAGACCGCGGCCCCATAATATCCCACCAAGCCCCCGACGAAAAAAGGGACCACGTGCCCGTAGCCACGAACCCGGCCTTCCGCCAGGATGGGCCCGGCAATGGTGCCCCAATAGATCCAGGTGCCCGGTGCAGCCACCTCCGCCAGCACAGCAACGGAAACACCCGCGAACGTGTAGGCCGCAGAATTCGCCACTTCTTCCTGCGTTTTGCGGCGCAATCCCCATAGTGCGTGGCTGGCAAAGCCTATCAACACCAAGCCCCCCACATATGCAACATAGTGGACGATGCCAAAGGGGATGAATCGGAAGAAAAACAAAGTCACGAAGAGAAAGGCGGCATCGACCACGAGGGGCGGCACGATCAGGACGAAGATGGCGCGCGCCCAGCGGCCCAATCCCACCTGCGTCAGGGCAATCATCTGCAGAGGCTTGGGAAGCATCCCTCCCACCATTCCCATGCCAGCGCCGAGGATAAGTAGGTCCATAAGAGCGACCGGCGATGTTATGCGGTCGGACCGAGAATGTAAAGCGCCGCGAGTGCCAGTTCGGCGGCACAGAATCTGGAACCCGGACCGGATCCTGCAAGGGCTTTCGAATTTCCCCCTGTCTCCCCTGGGGAAGGGGACCGCGTTAAGGATGTCCTTCCCTCTCATGCTCGGGCATGAGACCTTCGTCCGCTGATGGCCCCTAAGCGAGGAGCGTTGGGGCGAGTCGAACAATTAAGCAATTCCATTGCGAAGCTCCCGAGAACGCGGTAGAGTCCCAACGGCCGGGAAGAGTTCGTGGCAAACGTCTGCATTGAGGAGCCGCGATCAATGAATATTCTCGTAGTGGGTGGGGACGGATATCTGGGTTGGCCGCAGTCAATGTACCTGTCGAGGCAGGGGCATCGTGTTGGTATTGTAGACAATCTTGCCCGGCGCGCCTGGGACCTGGACTGTGGAACCCATAGTTTGACGCCGATCCAGACGTTGCCCGAGCGTATTGCTCTGTGGAAGAAGTTAACCGGTCGCCCAATCGAGACTTACATCGGGGACGTCCAGGATTACGATTTCCTCGCTGAAATCGTGCCCCAGTTCTCCCCCGACGCAGTCGTGCATTTTGGCGAGCAACGCAGCGCCCCGTATTCCATGATCGACCGCGAGCATGCCGTATTCACCCAAACCAACAACGTCGTCGGCACCCTGAACCTGCTTTATGCCATGAAGGAGTTCAGCCCCCAGGCGCATCTCGTCAAGCTCGGCACCATGGGGGAATACGGAACCCCCAACATCGACATCGAAGAGGGATTCATCGAGATTACGCACAACGGCCGGAAGGATGTCCTTCCCTACCCGAAGCAACCGGGTTCCTTCTATCACTTGTCAAAGGCTCATGATTCTCACAACATCATTTTCGCCTGCAAGATCTGGGGGATTAGCTCTACGGACCTTAACCAAGGTGTCGTGTACGGCGTGAAAACGGACGAAACGATCCTCGATGACGGCTTGGCCACGCGCTTTGATTACGACGGTATCTGGGGCACCGTCCTGAACCGGTACTGTGTGGAGGCCGCGACAGGAAGGCCGATCACGGTATATGGCCGAGGCGGGCAAACCCGCGGCTTCCTGGATATTCGCGACACGCTTCGGTGTATCGAGCTCGCCATCCTGAAACCGCCTCAACCCGGTGAGTATCGGGTCTTCAACCAATTCACCGAGCAGTTTAGCGTCCTTGATCTGGCCAACTTGGTGCAACGGATCGGCAGTCGCAAAGGGCTTCAAGTCACTATCGACCATCTGCCTGACCCGCGGGTCGAGTCAGAGATTCACTATTACAATGCCAAGCACAGCAAGCTGCTTGACCTGGGCTTGGTCCCCCATAATCTCTCCGATGTTCTGCTCGATTCAATCATGGATGTTGTAATTCGATACCGGGACAGGGTGAGAGGAGACACTTTGCTGCCACGAGTCAATTGGCGGAGCACTCGCAACCCATCCTCTTACCACACAGCCGGGCTGCCTTCGGCTGAATCAGCCCACGCAGAGAAGCAGCCGATGCAAGATGCACGGGAACGAACCTGACCATGTTTGACAAAGCCTGAGTGAACAGCATTGCAGGTTGCCGGGATTTCTCACCAGGCTGAATAGCGTGGGGATCTCGAGAGTTCGTGACAGGCGCCCTCCCCGTTGTGCGAAATTCACGCTAAGGGCGCCATGACTCCCCTCGGTGGGTTTCGAATTTCTCAAAAACCTGATTTCCACAGCTCAACCTGCCGATGGGAAATGGCATACACTCACTTTGGCCCATTGAATTCAGTGCCTAAATGTCAAAAATGCAACCTTTGGCGGCGGACAGTCGTTAATAGCTCAAATGTATAGATCTCCCAACGGTCAGCACCCTCGGGTTCTTATTCTCACTCTGCACCATGGGTCAACTCACGTGCGGATCTCGCGCGCACTCGAAAAGGGCCTTCTCCATTTGCGGCCGAACCTCAAGGTGGAGGTTGTGGATGCGCTGGCGCATTGCGCGCCGTGGTTTCGGGCCTATTACAACTCGTACGAGATCCCACTGAAATACTGGCCAGGACTTTGGGATTACATCGAAAGGCACCAGTTTGAGGGTGAAACCAGCGGGCCTTGGTGGCTTTATCGGTTGGGCGCCCGCCCGCTGGTCCGATTCATCGAAGCTTTCGCGCCCGACGTGGTCGTTGCCACCGAAGTCGGCCTCGGGGAGATCGCCGTCATACACAAGCGCGAAACCGGGGCCCAGTATTCTCTGGTCGCCATGGGGACCTTCTCCTATGAGCGGCCGTGGGCACAGCCGGAGGTTGATCTGTTCGTATCCTATCCGGGGGAAGTTGCTGCCCAGATCAGAAGCCTGGGTGTGCCGCCGGAGAGGATCCTCGAATGTGGAGTCCCCGTGGACCCGGCGTTCAGCTTGTGTCCCAATCGGTCAGCGCTGCGCGCGCGCCTCGGACTTCGGCATGATCTTCCTGTGCTCCTGGTCAATTTCGGCGGGTCGGGGAAAGGAAAACCGCGCAGGGTTTTATCCGAACTCCGGAAGGTTCAGCAGCCCTTCCAGGTAGTTTTCATCTCTCGGCGTGATGAAAGCCTTCGCAAAGAACTTCTGCGACTTAGCGCCGGGATGGCCCACGCGCGGGTCTTAAGCTGGGTAGACAACATGCACGAGTGGATGGGTGCGGCAGACTTGCTTGTCAGCCGTGCCGGGGGCGGCATTGTGGCGGAGTCTCTGAACTGCGGATTACCGATATTGGTATTCGATGCCCCTCCCGGCAACGAACGCCGATTCTGCCAATTGATTGAGGAATGCTGGCATACAGGTTATTGGGTAAAGCGGCCCGGTGAGCTCGCAACTCGGATCGACCACCTGCTTCGAGAGACGGAAGAACTTGAGCAACTACGCAGCAACGCGCTACGGCATGCTTATCCGGATGCCGCACGGATCGCCGCGGAGGCCATCTTGCATCTGCGAGAGAAGCCTGAGGACGAGGGGGGCTCCCGCCCAAGCTGATTGGCAGTGTTTTTCCCCACCTGCCACCTAGCGCCTACAAGCAACTGACTGACCACTTATGGGCCTGTTACTTCTAGGCGCCGGGATGGGATCCGTGGGGGGCTTGATCCCCAGCCCACTGCACATGATTTCGCTCACACAGGTGGCGTTGGGGCGCTGGCTGTACTGCCTTCCGTTCTTCCCCAGCGCCCAGTCCCCGCTCTTCTGCCTACTGTTCTTCCCTAGCCCCAATCGGGTGCTGTCCTAATTTCGGGTGTAGCGCCGGCTTCCAGCCGGCAAAGAGCCGCCAAGATGGCGGCGC
>JBAVYG010000494.1:0-4146 GCA_049698675.1 Terriglobia bacterium | reverse complement strand
ATGAACAAGGATTTCCCGCTCCATAACGACGATCCTGCGTTGCATGATTTCTTTGAGGGGAAGGCCTTCCTCGGGCGTGTCCTGAATTTCCTGATTGCATCCTGGGGCCGGAAGGGTGAGTTTGGGGGATGCACAATCCATCCTCATGTGCTGCTCGGTGATCATATCGTCCGCCAGAAGAACCGCGCGGCGGATCACGGAACGGAGCTGCCGAACATTTCCGGGCCAGTCGCAGGCGAGCAAAGCATCGACCGCAGTCTGCGTAAAGCCCTTCACGTTCTTCTGCAACTCGAGATTGGTGAGATCCACGAAGCGTTTCGCCAGATACAGGATGTCCTCCTGGCGCTCGCGCAAGGGTGGGACCCAGATCGTGAACTCGTTCAACCGAAAATAGACGTCGGGGCGAAATGCGCCGGATTCCCCCAAGCGTTGCAGGTCCCGGTTGCTGGCGGCCAGGATCCGCACATCCGTGTTGATGGCTTGGGTGCCGCCAACGCGGCAGATGGTCTTGTCTTGAAGCACGCGCAGAAGTTTGGCCTGGGAGCCTAGAGGCATGTTGGAGATTTCATCCAGGAAAAGTGTTCCGCCATGGGCCATTTCGATTTTTCCATTTTTCTGTTTGTCCGCGCCCGTGTAGGCTCCCTTTTCATGTCCAAACAGCTCGCTTTCTAAAAGGGTCTCAGGGATAGCCCCACAATCTACGGCCATAAAGGAAGCCCGGCAGCGAGGGCTGCTCTGGTGGATGGCGCGCGCCACAAGCTCTTTCCCCGATCCGGTTTCTCCCAGGATCAAGACGCTGAAGTTGGTTCCGGCCACTCGGCTTACATCGGCGATCAACCGCCTCACAACATTGCTGGGCCCCATGGACTCCCGAAGCGATAACTCGTCCTCGATCTGGCAGGTGAGACGTCGCAGCTTGCGCTTGAGAGCGCGTTCGTTCAGGGCGCGGAAGATCACGCGCAACACCTCGTGGTGTTTGAGGGGTTTCGCCAGGTAGTCGTGAGCGCCTGCCCGCATCGCTGCCACCGCGCCCCGGATTTCCGGATAGCCCGTGATTAGAATAACGGGGAGGTCTTCGTCCAGGGCTTTTGCCCCTTTCATGATCTGCATGCCGTCCATATCGGGCAGCTTCATGTCCACGACCAGAGCATCGGGATGTTCGGAGCGGATCTTTTCCAGGGCGCCTTGCCCGCTGTGGGCCACCACGGCGGTTATCACCTCTTGTTTGAGGAAGGTGGAGAGCAAGGCGATTTGCTCATTCCCGTCCACAATAAGAACTTTACTGCCAGCGGCTGTCATTGCTCTTTCTCTCCACGACCTGCGGGTTGGTGAATCAAATAGACGACCCGGATATCTTTATCGAGCCAGGAGCCCAGGGAGTGAAGCATCCCGAGGAAGATCAGGCCCGTTTCCCCCGCCCGAAGCGTCTCGTTGATCCGACCGGCGATGTATTCATCACGCCTTTTGAGCAAGGAATCTCTCAAGGCTTTCCGGCGCGGTTCCTCTCGAGTGGCGAGCTCCGGCTTCCCGGAAGCGAAGTCCTCCTTGGTGAGTTGATATTCCTCCACCAAAAGCTCGGAAGATTCCGTGCCCATGATCGTGGCGCCCTTCTCCCGTAAACGATGAAGCAACCCGTGGTTGCGGCTGCCGGCTTTTTCCAGCTCCGTGACAATCTCCACCTCGCGCCCACAAACCGGCAATCCATCCTGATAAAGGCGAACTCGGTCATAGGGAAGCGCCAGTCTCTCGATAGCCGACTCGGTCTGGGCCCACAATTTGTTAACCAGGTTCACGTTGCGCTCCCAGCCCTTACGCCCTAGCTTCTTGACTTTCAGGCGCTGGATCGCTTCGCTTAGCGCTCCCATGTCGGCTTGGGTATGGATGATGGGAATGTAGATGAGAGTCCTCTCATTAGATTCAGGATGATGGGTTCCGGCAGCGCTCTTGCTAGTTCGTTCGTCCATGACAATTGGGGTGCCAGCCCTGGGGATCCAAACCCGTAGAAGCCAGGCGGAGTTTACATTGTCATCCCTGAGTTTCTAAGTAACCGCACCGCCTCCAAAAATTGCCCGACCGCATGTGCTTGACCTGGAGAAGCAACTGCCCGCCAATCAGGGATTTAGGTCAGAGTCGGCGTAGGAATTTGGTGCCCAGCGGCCTTGCGAATCGGAAGACATACCGGCCCTACCCTGAGCGCCAAGCTCATACGAAAGGACTCGCCTCCTCGGTGCTCAGCCCTGTCAAATGTGTAGTACGAAGGTTGGGCACAACTCTCTCCCACATGTTAAACACCTTCCAATTTTGCGACTGCAATCCCCAATGAGCAATTGCTGTTCCATAAGGCTCTGTTCGAGGATGAGCTGGAGCCATCCTCTCTTCCCCCATCAACCACCTGCTACGTTCACACTTTATTTATCGGCAGTGGGAAGCAGTGCGATTAGGGAAAGTGGCGGCTTTTCCCAGGCGCGCTCCTGCCGGTTCGTGTTTCATTTCGAGGTATTGAAAAAGTGAGGAGTGACCCGCCGTGGCGGGATGAGCAAGGACAGTAGAAGTCAGGAGTCAGGAGTCAGAAGACAGAAGACAGAAGTCAGAAGACAGAAGACAGAAGGTAGGCAGTAAGCAGTCGGCAAAAGGCAGAACGAGGTGTTTCCCCCACCTACCATCTACCACCTACCACCTACCGATCACAACGGACAACTGACAACAGGCAGCTTTCCCTGCGCACTGCCCACTGCTTACTGCCGACTGCTCTCCGCGGGCTCGAAGCGGGCCTGGAAGAAACGCAGGTATTTGGGTTCGTAGATCATCTTCAAGGCGCGAGCCTGGTCGCGCTGCTCGTAAACCTCGAGGATCGACTCCGCCACCACATCCATATGCGCCTGAGTATAGACTCGGCGCGGCAGGGCGAGGCGCACGAGTTCCAATCGCGGGTGGCGCTCCGCGCCCGTCTTGGGGTCGCGCCCGGCGGAAACGATGCCGCGCTCCATGGTGCGCACCCCGGAATCGACGTAGATGTTGGCAGCCAGCGTCTGGGCCGGGTATTGCTCCTGAGGGATGTGGGGGTAGAAGCTCCTTGCCTCCAGGAAAACGGCGTGGCCGCCGATAGGCTTGACGAGAGGGATGCCCCAGTCCAGCAGGTGTCTGCCCAGATACTCGACCTGGCCGACCCGCGCCCGGATGTGGTCGTCCTCGACGCTTTCCGCAATGCCGCGCGCCATGGCTTCCATGTCGCGCCCGGCGAGCCCCCCGTAAGTGTGCAGGCCCTCGTAGACCACCACCAGGTTGCGCGCTTCTTCGTAAAGTCCTCTGTCGTTGCTGGCCAGCCAGCCGCCGATATTCACCAGCGCATCTTTCTTGGCGCTCATCGTGCAGCTCTGGGTGTAGGAGCAGTACTCCTTCAGGATTTCCGCCACTTTCTTTGAGCTGTAGCCCGCTTCGCGCTGCTGGATGAAGTAGGCGTTCTCCACCGCGCGCGTGGCATCGAGCACGATGGGAAAGCACTAGCGGTCGCAGAGTTCTCGCAGCGCGCGCATGTTGGCCATGGATTGCGGCTGGCCCCCCGCCATATTCACTGTTCCTGCAACGGAAATGTAGGGAATCTTCCCCGCCCCCACCTCGAGGATGAGCTTTTCGAGTTTCTGCAGGTCCACGTTGCCCTTGAAGGGGTGCTCGCTTGCCGGGTCGTGCGCCTCGTCAATGATGACGTCCACGAAGGTTCCACCCGCCAGCTCCTGGTGGAGGCGCGTGGTAGTGAAATACATGTTGCCGGGGATGAAGTCGCCCGGCTTGATCATGATCTTCGAAAGGATGTGCTCGGCGCCGCGCCCCTGGTGCGTGGGAACCAAGTACTTATAACCGTAATATTGGCTAACCGCTTCCCACAAGTGGTAAAAGTTGCGGCTGCCCGCGTAGGCTTCGTCGCCGAGCATCAAACCCGCCCATTGGATGTCACTCATGGCATTGGTGCCGCTGTCGGTGAGCAGGTCGATATAAACATCCTCCGAGCGAAGCAGGAAGGTGTTGTAGCCGGCGTCGACGATGAACTTTTCCCGCTCCTGGCGGGTCGTCATGCGGATGGGCTCCACGACCTTGATCTTCCAGGGCTCAGCCCAGGAGCGCCGGGAAGGCTTTGGGTAGGACATGCGA
>JBAVYG010000493.1:0-6975 GCA_049698675.1 Terriglobia bacterium | reverse complement strand
CTACCTGGCCGAGCAGATCGTCAAAGGAGAGCTAAGTCCCTCTTCCTCCAACTGACAGGCTGCCTGGCGCGGGGTGATGGCCGCTCAACATGCCGATCCCAAGGAGCGGGATTTCCATTTGCCCCATGCGCGTCATTTTTGTTGAGGTGTTCTGTCCCCGCAGCACACTATCCCAAGGTTTTTCAAGGGATTGGAAGGATTAAAGGGGGTATGGCGGTTAGAGTATGAGTGTGGCATTTTGCACCACTCGGCGGCTCGCCTCCTTTACGGTCGGCTACATACATAGCCTATTGCCGCTGCCCCTCACGCCACCAGGCGCCGCTTTCCGCCCCTTCTTGTTGCGCGCGCCAAGCGGCAAGGGCCTCTCCTGACCGCGACAGAATATAGGCGAGCCTGGGTAGTGGGCTCGACTCCGCCATCAGACGATCCGCAGTAAGCGGAACCCCGCCTCCACGCCGGTTTCTTCCTGGGCGTAGATGCGTTCCACGCGGCCGGCCCGGGGAGCGCGGATTTCGTTCTGCATTTTCATCGCTTCGATCACCAGAAGTCCCTGGTCCCGCACCACCTCCTGGTTTTCAGAAACCAGCACCTTGACGATCTTCCCTGGCATGGGGGCCACGATTTCTTGTGGGCCTTTCTCCCGAACTCCCGCGCCGTCGCGCCTCCAGCGGCGGGGATCACGGATTTCCACCCGATAGTGCCGCAGGCCCACGGTAACCAGGTAGGGGCTCAAGTAACCCTCGGCGTCGCCTGCCCTCTTGCTGACCTGGGCTTCGTAAGACCGCCCGTCGATCAGGATCGAGTAAACCCCCGGCGAGATCTCTTCCCTATCCGCAAGAAGCGTCTCGCCATCGAAGTTAATTTTCGCCCCGGAGGATGCGGCCCCCGTCTTGCCTTGCGTGGTGCTCGCCGGCGCTGACAACTCAAACTCATGATCCGAAGTCTTCGAGCCGGAATGGATTTTGATTTCAAGTTTCATCCGCTTCTCCAGCTCCCCCGATGCGGCCACTGGTTAAGCAGCAAGTCTCTGCCCGCATTTTTCCAGGTGCTCTCGCGAGTGGAGGCCGGTGTTTTCTTCCCCTCGTCTCCTCCCGCGTGGAGGGCCGCAGCCAGCATGGCGACGCGCTCCTCCTCGGGTGAAGGCGGCGCTTCCTCCATGAGCCCGGCAGCCAGGACGCGGTCAATGAATCCCGTATCCATGCGGCCGGCGACAAATTCAGGGTGTTCCAACAAGCGGCGGAAAAAAGGGACGTTGGTTTTGATCCCGAAAATCTCGTACTCGCCCAGCGCCCGCCTCATGCGCGCGATGGCTTCCGCGCGCTCCGTCCCCCAAACCGCGACTTTCGAAAGCAAGGGGTCATATTCCAGAGGTACGGTCCATCCTTCGTAGACACCGTTGTCTCGTCGCACCCCCGGGCCCGCGGGCACCTGGAGCCGGCTGATGGTGCCGGGGGAAGGGAAGAAATTGTTGGTGGGGTCCTCCGCGTAGATGCGGCACTCGATCGCTGCGCCCCTCAAGCGCACGTCTTCTTGCCGCCACGCCAGCTTTTCCCCCGCCGCAATCTGGATCTGCTCCTTCACCAAATCTATTCCCAGCACCAGTTCCGTAACCGGGTGTTCGACTTGAAGCCGCGTGTTCATCTCCAGAAAGTAGAAATTGCCGCTTTGGTCCACGAGGAATTCCACCGTGCCGGCGTTCCAGTATCCTGCCAGCTTTGCGATGCGCACGGCGGTTTCTCCCATGCGCTGGCGCAACTCCTCGTGCACGATGGGTGACGGGCATTCTTCCAGCACCTTCTGGTGTCTTCTTTGCAGCGAACACTCGCGTTCGCAAAGGTGAATCAGGCGCCCGTACTGGTCCCCAAGAATCTGGATTTCAATGTGGCGGGGGCGGTCGAGATATTTCTCGATGTAAACCGAGGGGTCGTTGAAGGCGTTTTGCGCTTCCGAGCGCGCGTTGTTGCAGGCGGATTCAAGCTCGGCGGGAGAACGCACAAGACGTAATCCTTTGCCTCCCCCTCCCGCCGAGGCCTTGAGCATCACGGGATAGCCGATTTCCTCCGCAACTCGATGCGCTTCCTCGAGGCTCTCCAGGTTGCGGTCGGCCCCGGGGACCACGGGCAAGCCTGCCTGGATCAGGGTGTGCCGCGATTTGGTCTTCGACCCCATCAATTCCATCGCGGCCACCGGCGGTCCAATGAATACCAACCCCGCATCCGCGCAGGCGCGGGCAAACTCCGGGTTCTCCGCCAGGAAGCCGTAACCGGGGTGGATAGCCTCTGCGCCGCTTCGTTGGGCGGCGTCAAGAAGGCGGTCGATTCGCAGATAACTTTCGGCGGAGGGCGCCGGCCCGATGTGAAAAGCCTGGTCGGCATAGCGGACGTGCAGCGCTTTGCGGTCCACGTCGGAATAGACCGCCACCGTGCAGATTCCCATTTCGCGGCAGGCGCGCATCACGCGCACCGCAATCTCGCCACGGTTGGCTATCAGGATCTTGCGAAACATTGCGCCTTTATCGCAGCCCTCCCGCTGACCTTGCGGCTTGTATGTGATGGCCTTGCTCCTTGCCTGCGAGACCAAGCGTCAATTCCAAGAGGCTGCTTACCAAGCGGCACGTCATTATACTTCCTCGAAGGGGGCGCAAACCACTCCAGTTTTTGCGCTTCGAGCCTGACTCCCCTCCTCAGTTGAGGAGGGGGTAGGGGGTGGTGCAGCACTGCTGATTCCTTGCCTTAGGTGGTCCTCGCGCAGGGCAGGACTGCCCATCCCCGCAAGGGAGTGTCCAATGCCCGGAGTCAGCTTCCATTTGACACCGCCCGAGAACTAACCGTAGAGTTGAAATCACCGATCTAATTAGTTCTTGGAGGACTTATGCCGGTCAGCCGGCCACAGCTCAAGCTCTCCCAATCTCGCCTTGGCGAAGTCCTCGATCTGGTGCTTGGAGGAATGCATGTTCGTCGGCCATTTAGCCGTGGGTTTGGCCGCAAAGCGGATTGAGCCGAAGCTCTCTCTCGGCACAGGGCTACTGGCGGCAATGCTCGTCGATCTGCTATGGGCTATTTTCATGATCGCAGGGATCGAACACGTCCATTTCGAGCCTGGGATGGGGGCGGGGAACTATTTCGATGCCTACGACATCGCCATGAGTCACAGCCTGTTGATGGGCGCAGTTTGGGCCGCTTTGTTCGCAGCAGCCTACTTTTTGCGTCGGCATTACCCGCGTGGGGCGTGGATACTCTTCGCTGCCGTTCTTAGCCACTGGTTCCTCGATTTCGTGAGTCACAGAGCTGATATGCCGCTGGCGCCCGGAGTGCACAGGTATTTCGGACTGGGACTTTGGAATTCCATCCCCGCAACCTTAATAGTTGAAGGCGGCTTTTGGCTGGTTGCCATCGTCCTTTACATTCGCGCTACGCGTCCCAAAAACCGCGCCGGCGTGTACGCCTTCTGGAGCGTAGTCGTTCTTCTCACGTTGGCGTGGTAAAACAACATTGCCGGGCCCCCGCCTCGCAACCCTCACACGGCCCCCATCGTTAGCTTGGTTTTCTTCTCCCTGGTAGTGGCATGGGCCTACTGGATGAACCGGCTTCGCCCCGCCAAAACAGGTTGATTGTGATGATTCAAGAGTCGAATGGCAGGCAGGTCAGGCACAGGCGTGGACCTTGAAATCGACTTTGAGTGGAAAGGACTCGAGCACGCTTTCCGGCTGACTTACGCGAGGGTCGTCTTCTCGGGGCACCGGCCGCAAGTAGGGAATGCCGTTCTCGAAACACGTCTCGAGGTACAACGTCACAGCCTCCGCAAGCATTTTCTTGGCTTCACGCAGGGTTCGTCCTTGCGAGGCCACGTCAACCTCCAGGCAGAGGGAGACGAAATGCTTGCCGTCCCTGAACACCACGCCTGTGAATTCGAAATGATTCTGATCGTTCGCCATAGCTCCTTGCTAACCGCTTGGTGTAGTGTCTCCAAAATATCCGGGCAGTGCACTCGCCGAAACGCTGCTTCCCCATCGCTGCCACTTTTGGACCGGGCATGAACTGGTGCTAGTCGATCCGGCAATCAACGCCGTCGTTGCGCAGGCGTTCGCAGAGGTCCCAGACCCGGTCTTTGTGCTCTGCCGAATCGTGGCTGTAGCTGATGAACGCTCTCACGGTCGTATCCTGCGCTGAATGATAATACTTTTTTCGCGGCGAGGCATACAATCCTAATGCTCGGTTGTAGCGCGGGCGTCTCGCCCGCTGTGGCGGGAGCGTCCCGCTCCCGCCGTCGGCAAGCCTCCCTCGACCCCTGGAAAGAGAGAGCGATCAAGGGCTAGGACGAGGCGCAAAGGCAAGTAGCGCGCACCTGCGGCTTAGCAGGCTGCGGAAAAACCCCTCCAAGCTGTCATTCCGAGCGGAGCGAGGAATCTCGCTCTGAGTATTTTCAACGCAGTGCGAGATTCCTCGTCGTCCCGCGGACGCGGAACTCCTCGGAATGACAGGCCAAACGGGTTTTTCCGCAGCCTCTTAGAGGTCCGCGGCTCTTGTCCGGTGATTGCATTCCGATGTGCTATCCGCGTGTTGCGCCACCTCCGCCAGCGTCGACTTAAGGGTTAAGAACCGCGGACCTCAAATCTGAAGGTCCGCCCTACCCTCTTGACACGCCGGTGGAGATCTGATAGCCTATTGAGGTTGACCTATGTTGAGCGCTGGCAAAGAGCGCGGGGAAGGGGTTTGGAAAGCGGCCCGCAGAGGGCGCAAGAAGCCAGCAAAATGCCAAAAGATACTAAAATAGAGGAAACGAACCCAAGGATGTATTGAAAACACAGCACTTAGTCTTATTTCGAGCAAAAAACGAACTCAAAACGAACCCAAAACGAACTCAGTTTTGAGCGCAAAAAGTGCCAATCAAAGCGAAAAAACAAGACAGGAGTCGGGATTCAGGAAAGGGGGTCTGAGGGGTTAAGCAAGGTTGAAGTATCAGGTGTAAAGGCTGAATTACGGACGAAGAAGTCACCCTTGGCGACAGGGCCGCTTGGGGATCTTAACCCTCGGGGAGTTTGTCGCGACCGTGCTGCACACCGTACCCGAATTGACACTCCCCTTTCTTTGCGGCTATGCTGAGTAATGGCTCCCCTTCGCGCATCTAATCTTCTGCGGCCCGTTGCGCGCGGCGAGCGCTCCTCCGGGGGATTGGACTAGCCTCCACGCCAAGGGTTTCGAGGGTGGAAGATGCGCTGGGGTGAGGATTCGGAAGGTTTATGGGATTGTCTTTGAGCAGCATGGGTTCACGCTTTCGCACCTTGTGCCGTCTGGTTGTGCTGCCGCTTCTCCAGGCGCCGGAAGAGGCGTTGATGGGAGGCCAGGCGGTGATCGAAGGCGTCATGATGCGCTCCCCGCACAGCTATGCCGTGGCGGTGCGCCAGCCCAGCGGCGGAATTGCGGTGGCAAAAGACTACCTGGAGAAGCCTTCTGAAAAGCACCCCTGGCTGAAATACCCGCTCCTGCGCGGGTTGGGGGTTCTGGGCCAGTCATTGGTGCTGGGAATCCGAGCCTTGCGCTACTCCGCTGAACTAGCGCTCGAGGAAGCAGGGAAGCCGGCCGAGAAAGGAAAGAAAATCGAGTTGAGCAACTGGCTCCTGGCGGTGAACCTGGCGTTCTCTCTGGGCTTCTTCATTTTTTTCTACAAGTTTGTGCCGCTTTCTCTGTCCACAGTTATCAGCCGCCATTACCCGGCAACGGGCAACCTGCTGATATTTAATTTGCTGGACGGGACAATTCGCATCCTCTTATTCCTTGGGTTCCTCTTTTTCATGTCGCAATGGAAGGAAATCCGGCGCTTATTTGAGTACCACGGGGCGGAGCATAAGGTGGTGTGGGCGTTTGAGCAGCGCGGGACCATCGACGTGGCGACGGCGCGCGCGTGTACACGCTTTCATCCGCGTTGCGGGACCAGCTTTCTACTGGTGGTGATGGCCATCGCCATGGTCGTCTACATGTTCCTGCCCTTTCGCTCCTTCACTATGCGATTCGTGGGCCGGCTCGCGCTCCTGCCGGTGATCGCCGGCGTCTCCTACGAATGCATCCGCTTTGCGGCAAAATCGCAGGGAAGGCTTTGGCGCTGGGCGGCGCAGCCCGGGCTGTGGTTGCAACGTGTCACCACGCGCGAGCCCGACGACCGCCAAATCGAAACCGCCATCCAGGCCATCGAGACCGCCATGGAGCTCGAGAAGGCGCGGGGTGGGGAGTTGGTGGTAGCCTAGAGGCAGTACGCAGTAGGCAGTAAGCAGAGGGCAGTGGGCAGCAGGCAGTCGGCGGGGGGGAGTCGGGGAAGTATTTCAGATTCAAAATTGAAGATTCAAAACTGGCGAAGATCCTCCCCACGTACCACATACTACCGACCACCTACTATTCTTCGGACCTTGAACTATGCACTTCTCAGAGAAACTGGCGGAAATCGAAGCAAAATATGACGCGTTGACGGCGCAGCTCGGGGATCCTGCCGTGTTAGCGGACCAAGCCCTCTATCAGAAGACCGCCAAAGCACACTCCGAGCTCAGCGAGATTGTGGAGAAGTACCGCGAGTGGAAAAGCATCCGGAAGTCACTCGAAGAAACCAAGGCGCTGCTCGAGGAGGCTTCCACCGACGCCGAAATGAAAGCCCTGGCGCACGAGGAACTCGCAGACTTGGAGAAGCGGCAGGCAAAGGTGGAGGAGGAACTCGGAATCCTGCTGCTGCCCAGAGATCCGAACGACGAGAAGAACGTGGTGTTGGAAATCCGCGCCGGCACGGGCGGGGATGAGGCGACGCTCTTTGCGCAGGAAATCTTCCGTATGTATGACCGCTACGCTGAATCACAGGGCTGGCGGGTGGAAGTGCTCTCGACGAGCCTCTCAGGCATCGGCGGCTTGAAGGAAGTCATCACCCTGATCGAAGGGCAAAAGGTTTATAGCAAGCTCAAATATGAAAGCGGCGTGCACCGCGTGCAGCGTGTCC